>NZ_JASCPO010000071.1:0-26736 GCF_029960145.1 Pseudomonas sp. PS01299
GCTTGCTCCCGCCGGGTCGCGAAGCGGCCCTTGAAAAGCGGACTGCTTCGCAGTCCGGCGGGAGCAAGCTCCCTCGCCACGGGGAATTGCTATAACTGAATAACAAAGTTTTCTCTTACAAGCTGTTACTAAAGAACTTAAATCAGGTTGGACTGCCCAATGTCGGGCATTTTCCTGCCCGGTGTACGAGCAGTGAACTGCCGGTGTAGGATTCGCGCCCTTTTGGCGTAAGCCGATCCGTTCCTTCGTTCCACAGCCTTTGGAACCCGAAATAGCTATGTCATCGCGTAAATTTGGTCTCAACCTGGTGGTGGTTCTGGCAATCGCCGCCCTGTTCACCGGTTTCTGGGCGCTGATCAATCGCCCGGTCTCCGCGCCCAACTGGCCGGAGCAGATCTCCGGTTTCTCTTATTCGCCATTCCAGCAGGGCCAATTCCCACAGAAGGATCAGTATCCGACTGACGACGAAATGCGCCGTGACCTGGAGATCATGAGCAAGCTGACGGACAACATCCGCATCTACTCGGTCGACGGTTCGCTGCAGGACATCCCGAAACTGGCGGAAGAATTCGGTCTGCGCGTGACCCTCGGGATCTGGATCAGCCCCGATCAGGAACGCAACGAGCGCGAGATCCAGCGCGCCATCGAACTGGCCAACACCTCACGCAGCGTGGTTCGTGTGGTGGTCGGTAACGAGGCGATCTTCCGCAAGGAAATCACTGCCGAGCAACTGAGCGTGCTGCTGGATCGCGTACGCGCAGCGGTGAAAGTGCCGGTGACCACCTCCGAGCAGTGGCACGTCTGGGAAGAACACCCGGAACTGGCCAAGCACGTCGACCTGATCGCTGCGCACGTGCTGCCGTACTGGGAATTCATCCCCGTGGACAAGGCCGGACAGTTCGTCTTCGACCGCGCCCGTGACCTGAAAAAGCTGTTCCCGAAAAAGCCGCTGCTGCTGTCCGAAGTCGGCTGGCCGAGCAACGGGCGCATGCGCGGTGGCGCCGATGCGTCGCCGGCGGATCAGGCGATCTACCTGCGCACGCTGGTCAACAAGCTCAACCGTCAGGGCTTCAACTACTTCGTGATCGAAGCGTTCGACCAGCCGTGGAAGGCCAGTGACGAAGGTTCGGTGGGCGCTTACTGGGGCGTGTTCAACGCCGCGCGCCAGCAGAAATTCAACTTCGAAGGCCCGGTGGTCGCCATCCCGCAATGGCGCGTGCTGGCCATCGGTTCGGTGGTGCTGGCGCTGCTGTCGCTGACCCTGCTGATGATCGACGGCTCGGCCCTGCGCCAGCGTGGCCGCACCTTCCTGACCTTTATCGCGTTCCTCTGCGGTTCGGTGCTGGTGTGGATCGGTTACGACTACAGCCAGCAATACAGCACGTGGTTCAGCCTGACGGTGGGTTTCCTCTTGGCACTGGGTGCGCTCGGGGTGTTTATCGTGTTGCTGACCGAAGCGCATGAACTGGCCGAGGCGGTCTGGACCCACAAGCGCCGGCGTGAATTCCTGCCGGTGGTGGGCGATTCGGACTACAGACCAAAAGTCTCGATCCACGTCCCTTGCTACAACGAGCCGCCGGAGATGGTCAAACAGACCCTCGATGCCCTGGCCGCCCTCGATTACCCGGACTACGAAGTCCTGATCATCGACAACAACACCAAAGACCCGGCCGTCTGGGAACCGGTGCGCGACTACTGCGCCACCCTCGGCCCGCGCTTCAAGTTCTTCCACGTTGCGCCATTGGCCGGGTTCAAGGGCGGTGCGCTGAACTACCTGATTCCGCACACCGCCAAGGACGCCGAAGTGATCGCGGTGATCGACTCCGACTACTGCGTGCATCCGAACTGGCTCAAGCACATGGTGCCGCACTTCGCCGATCCGAAAATCGCCGTGGTGCAATCGCCGCAGGACTACCGCGACCAGAACGAAAGCACCTTCAAGAAGCTCTGCTACGCCGAATACAAAGGTTTCTTCCACATCGGCATGGTCACCCGCAACGATCGCGACGCGATCATCCAGCACGGCACCATGACCATGACCCGCCGTTCGGTTCTGGAAGAGCTGGGCTGGGCCGACTGGTGCATCTGTGAAGACGCCGAACTCGGTCTGCGCGTGTTCGAAAAAGGCCTGTCGGCGGCGTATTACCACGACAGCTACGGCAAGGGTCTGATGCCGGACACCTTCATCGACTTCAAGAAGCAGCGTTTCCGCTGGGCCTATGGCGCGATCCAGATCATCAAGCGCCACACCGGCAGCCTGCTGCGCGGCAAGGACACCGAACTGACCCGTGGCCAGCGTTACCACTTCCTCGCGGGCTGGCTGCCATGGGTCGCGGACGGCATGAACATCTTCTTCACCGTCGGCGCCCTGCTGTGGTCGGCGGCGATGATCATCGTGCCGCAACGGGTCGATCCGCCGCTGCTGATTTTCGCAATCCCGCCATTGGCGCTGTTCGTGTTCAAGGTCGGCAAGATCATCTTCCTCTACCGTCGCGCCGTCGGCGTGAACCTCAAGGATGCGTTCTGCGCCGCACTGGCTGGCCTGGCGTTGTCGCACACCATCGCCAAAGCGGTGCTGTACGGCTTCTTCACCAGCAGCATTCCGTTCTTCCGCACGCCGAAAAACGCCGACAACCATGGCTTCTGGGTGGCGATTTCCGAAGCGCGGGAAGAGCTGTTCATCATGCTGCTGTTGTGGGGCGCGGCGCTGGGGATCTACCTGGTGCAGGGCATTCCGAGCAACGACATGCGCTTCTGGGTCGCAATGCTGCTGGTGCAGTCGCTGCCATACCTGGCTGCGCTGATCATGGCGTTCCTCTCGTCGCTGCCAAAACCTGCGACAGCGCCTGAACCGGCGCCTGTCGTCTAATTCCTCTTTGATCCACTAAACGGCGGCCAATGGTCGCCGTTTTGCTTTAAGATAACCGCCATTTTGCGGGGCTTGGCGTGATACGCGGTGTAACCGACCGAACCCAATCCCTATGGGAGCGAGCTTGCTCGCGAAGGCTTTGTAACATTCAACCCTTATGTTGCCTGATACACCGCTTTCGCGAGCAAGCTCGCTCCCACAGTGGCCCCAGCCCAATTTCAAGCTCCCGGAGTTTTCCATGACGGCCCACGCCGACCTTTCGCCGACCCTTCAACTCGCCATCGACCTGATCCGCCGTCCGTCCGTGACGCCGGTCGACGCCGATTGCCAGAAGCAGATGATGCAGCGCCTGGGCGATGCCGGTTTCACCCTCGAGCCGATGCGCATCGAGGACGTGGACAACTTCTGGGCCACCCACGGCAACGACGACGGCCCGGTGCTGTGCTTCGCCGGCCACACCGACGTGGTGCCGACCGGTCCGGTGACCGCCTGGCAGATCGACCCGTTCAACGCGGTGATCGATGAACACGGCATGCTCTGCGGTCGTGGCGCGGCGGACATGAAAGGCAGCCTGGCGTCGATGACCGTGGCCGCCGAGCGTTTTGTCGCCGACTACCCGAACCACAAGGGCAAGGTCGCGTTCCTGATCACCAGCGACGAAGAAGGCCCGGCGCACCACGGCACCAAAGCGGTGGTTGAACGTCTGGTGGCGCGCAAGGAACGTCTGGACTGGTGCATCGTCGGCGAACCGTCGAGCACCACGCTGGTCGGTGACGTGGTGAAAAACGGTCGTCGCGGCTCGCTCGGCGCCAAGCTCACCGTGCGCGGTGTGCAGGGTCACGTGGCCTACCCGCATCTGGCGAAGAACCCGATCCACCTCGCCGCCCCGGCCTTGGCCGAACTGGCCGCCGAGCACTGGGATCATGGCAACGATTTCTTCCCGCCGACCAGTTTCCAGATTTCCAACCTCAACTCGGGCACCGGCGCGACCAACGTGATCCCGGGGGATCTGGTGGCGGTGTTCAACTTCCGCTTCTCCACCGAATCCACCGTCGAAGGCCTGCAGAAACGCGTGGCCGACATCCTCGACAAACACGATCTGGACTGGCACATCGACTGGGCGCTGTCCGGTCTGCCGTTCCTCACCGAGCCGGGCGCGCTGCTCGACGCGGTGTCGTCGAGCATCAAGGACATCACCGGCCGCGAGACCAAGGCGTCGACCAGCGGCGGCACTTCCGATGGCCGTTTCATCGCGACCATGGGCACGCAGGTTGTTGAACTGGGCCCGGTCAACGCGACCATTCACCAGGTCAACGAGCGCGTACTGGCGGCCGATCTCGACGTGCTGACCGAGATCTACTACCAGACCCTGATCAAGTTGCTCGCCTGATGCTCGCGTGCCCGATCTGCAGTGAACCGCTGAACAGCGTCGACAACGGCGTGGTCTGCCCCGCCGGCCACCGCTTCGACCGTGCGCGTCAGGGCTACCTGAACCTGTTGCCGGTGCAGCACAAGAACAGTCGCGACCCTGGCGACAATCAGGCGATGGTCGAGGCGCGCCGCGACTTCCTGAATGCCGGGCATTACGCGCCGGTGGCCAAGCGTCTGGCCGAGCTGGCGGCGAGTTATGCGCCGGCACGCTGGGTCGATATCGGTTGCGGCGAGGGTTACTACACCGCACAGATCGCCGATGCCCTGCCGGACGCCGATGGCTACGCACTGGACATCTCCCGCGAGGCGGTCAAACGCGCCTGCAAGCGTAATCCGGCAATCACCTGGTTGATCGCCAGCATGGCCCGCGTGCCATTGGCGTCGGGCAGTTGCCAGTTTCTCGCCAGCGTTTTCAGCCCTCTGGACTGGGCAGAAGCCAAGCGCCTGCTCAGCGTCGGCGGCGGCCTGATGAAGGTCGGCCCGACCAGCGGCCACCTGATGGAACTGCGCGAACGTCTGTACGACGAAGTGCGCGAATACACCGACGACAAGCATCTGGCCCTGGTGCCGGAAGGCATGGCGCTGGCGCACAGCGAAACTCTGGAATTCCAACTGACGCTGGACAAGCCCGAGGATCGCGCCAACCTGCTGGCGATGACGCCCCACGGCTGGCGCGCCAGTGCCGAACGCCGCGCCGCCGTGATCGAACAAGCCGAGCCGTTCGTGACCACCGTATCGATGCGCTACGATTATTTCGTTCTTCAATAACTTTTGGTCTCGGGCAAGTGCCCGGGGCCGGCTAAATCCGCGAATGGATTTTTCAGACCCGCAGTGAGGACATCCATGCGCCAACCGGATATCGAGATTTACCTGAAAGACGCCGACGTCGACCACAAGGCGATTTCCGCCTGGCTCGGTGAGGCTCTGGGCCCGTGCAGCGACTGGGTACAGAAAGGCCAGACCTACAAGTGCAAGGCCGGCAACATCCCGGTGACCTGGTTGCCGAAAGCCGTGGGCAAGTGGAACAGCCTGTACCTGGAAAGCGATGCGACCCCATGGGACGACGACATCGCCTGCGCCCGTGCAGCCTTTGCCGCGCTGAACGTCGAAGTGCGTTGCGCACCGGGCACGTGGGTCGAGGAAGAGGGTGAGGAAACGGCTGATCGCTGGATTCGCATCAGCGCCGACGGTGAAGAAGAGATCACCTGGA
Organism: Pseudomonas sp. PS01299; assembly: GCF_029960145.1. Classification (NCBI taxonomy): domain Bacteria; kingdom Pseudomonadati; phylum Pseudomonadota; class Gammaproteobacteria; order Pseudomonadales; family Pseudomonadaceae; genus Pseudomonas; species Pseudomonas sp. PS01299. The sequence continues at coordinate 5,511 of NZ_JASCPO010000071.1, forward strand.
AAACCGCGTAACAACAGTCAACGCAGATCCAAATGTGGGAGCGGGCTTGCTCGCGAATGCGGTGTATCAGCTACAGATGTGCTGAATGACACGACGTATTCGCGAGCAAGCCCGCTCCCACATTTGGTTTTGGGGTGTTTTGGAGGGTTGTGTTACAGACCTACCACATCCTCAGCCTGCAAACCCTTCTCGCCAGTAATCACCGCATACTCAACCTGCTGACCTTCAGTCAGCGAGCGATGCCCTTCGCCACGGATCGCGCGGTAGTGCACGAACACGTCCACCCCGTCGTCGCGTTGAATGAAGCCGTAGCCCTTGGCGTCGTTGAACCACTTCACATTGCCGGTTTCACGTGTTGCCATCTGTTCATACTCCTTTTTTATTATTGAACAGGCTTTTCGCAGGAAAGCCTTTGCGGAACGTCAGCCTGCGCCCGACGTCCATAAAGGGCCCCGGCGACAGATTGCCGAGTATATGACACGCGCCAAAACTCTCAACAGGAGTTTACTTCGCCGCTTTTTTGCCGATTTTCGATGAATCCGGCACACTGTCCGCCCCCGAGCATCTGCTCGGTTTTATCCACTCACGCAGAAGCCGTATGACCCGTTCCCCGTTCCGCCGTCTTGTGTTTGGCACCTTGCGCCGACTGTTGTACCTCTGGGTTCGCTCGGAGACGATCAACCAGTCGTCGTTCACCCTCAACCTCGACCGCAGTCGCCCGGTGTTCTACGTCCTGCAAAATCCATCGCTCACCGATCTGGCAGTAGTCGACACCGAATGCACCAAGGCCGGCCTGCCGCGTCCGGTGCTGCCAGTGTCGGTGGGGCCGTTGATCGAACCGGCGGCGTTTTTCTATCTGACGCCGGACCCGGACTGGCTCGGTCGTCAGGACAAGCGCGGCGCACCGCCGACCCTGACCCGTCTGGTCAGCGCCCTGACCCAGAACGCCGCCGAAGACGCGCAGATCATTCCGGTCAGCGTGTTCTGGGGCCAGTCGCCGGACAGCGAAAACAGCCCGTGGAAGCTGCTGTTCGCCGACAGTTGGGCGGTCACCGGGCGCCTGCGTCGGCTGCTGAGCATCATCGTCCTCGGGCGCAAGACCCGCGTGCAGTTCTCCGCGCCGATTCACCTGCGCGAACTGATCGACCACAACAAGGGCCACGAACGCACCGTGCGCATGGCCCAGCGCATCCTGCGCGTGCACTTCCGCAATCTGAAAGCCGCCGTCATCGGCCCGGACATCTCGCACCGTCGTAATCTGGTCAAAGGCCTGCTCAACCAGCCACTGGTCAAGCAAGCGATCCTCGACGAAGCCGAACGCGAGAACATCTCCCCGGAAAAAGCCAAGGCCCAAGCCCTGCGCTACGGCAACGAGGTCGCCTCGGACTACACCTACACCGCGATCCGCTTCCTCGAAGTGGTGCTGAGCTGGTTCTGGAACAAGATCTACGACGGGATCAAGGTCAACCACATCGAAGGCGTGCAAAAGGTCGCACAGGGTCACGAAGTGATCTACGTGCCGTGCCACCGCAGCCACATCGACTACCTGCTGCTTTCGTATCTGCTGTTTCGCAACGGCCTGACCCCGCCGCACATCGCCGCCGGAATCAACCTGAACATGCCGGTGATCGGCAGCCTGCTGCGCCGTGGCGGCGCGTTCTTCATGCGCCGCACGTTCAAGGGCAATCCGCTGTACACCTCGGTGTTCAATGAATACCTGCACACCTTGTTCACCAAAGGTTTCCCGGTTGAATACTTCGTAGAGGGCGGCCGCTCGCGCACCGGACGCATGCTGCAACCGAAGACCGGGATGCTCGCGATCACGATGCGCAGCTTCCTGCGCTCGTCGCGCATGCCAATTGTCTTCGTGCCGGTGTACATCGGTTACGAGCGCGTGCTGGAAGGCCGGACCTACCTCGGCGAACTGCGTGGCGCGAGCAAGAAGAAAGAGTCGATCTTCGACATCTTCAAAGTCATCGGTGCGCTCAAGCAGCGCTTCGGTCAGGTCGCGGTGAACTTCGGCGAGCCGATCAAACTCGCGGAATTCCTCGACAGCGAACAGCCAGACTGGCGCCAGCAGGAACTCGGCCCGCAGTACAAACCGGCATGGCTCAACGAAACCACCAACCGCCTTGGCGAGAAAGTCGCGCAGCACTTGAACGAAGCAGCGGCGATCAACCCGGTCAACCTGGTGGCGCTGGCGCTGCTCTCGACCACCCGCCTGGCACTGGACGATCGGGCCATGGCGCGGGTGCTGGATCTGTATCTGGCGCTGCTGCGCAAAGTCCCTTACTCGCCGCACACGACCCTGCCGGAAGGCGATGGTCGCGCGCTGATCGAGCATGTGAAGGACATGGATCTGCTGTCCGAGCAGAACGATGCGCTGGGCAAGATTCTCTATCTGGACGAGCAGAACGCCGTCCTGATGACCTACTACCGCAACAACGTGCTGCACATCTTCGCCTTGCCGGCGCTGCTGGCGAGCTTCTTCCAGAGCACCTCGCGCATGAGCCGCGAGCAGATCCTGCGCTACACCCGCGCGTTGTATCCGTACTTGCAGTCGGAGCTGTTCATTCGCTGGTCGCTGGAGGAACTGGACGGCGTGGTCGACCAATGGCTGGAAGCCTTCGTCGAGCAAGGCCTGCTGCGTTTCGAGAAGGACGTGTACATGCGTCCGGCGCCAAGTTCGCGGCACTTTGTGCTGCTGACCCTGCTGTCGAAAAGCATCGCGCAGACCCTGCAGCGCTTCTACATGACCGTGTCCCTGCTGCTCAACAGCGGCCAGAACAGCATCAGCGCCGAAGAGCTGGAGGACCTGTGCACAGTCATGGCCCAGCGCCTGTCGATCCTCCACGGCTTGAATGCCCCGGAGTTCTTCGACAAGAGCCTGTTCCGCCACTTCATCCAGACCCTGCTCGACCTCGACGTGCTGCGCCGCGACGAAGCGGGCAAGCTGAGCTACCACGAACTGCTCGGCGAACTGGCCGAAGGCGCGGCCAAACGCGTGTTGCCGGCGGAGATTCGCCTGTCGATTCGTCAAGTGGCCTTGCATCGCAGTGAAGATGCCGCCGAAACAGCGGATACACCACAAGTCTGAAACTTGCTGACAACTAACGGGCGCGCACTTCAATGGCCCCGTTAGTTGATTCATGGATTAATAGGCGCAACCCACCAATCACGATACGGATATCGAGATGAGCCTGTTAAACGAAGAAACTTGCACAGTAATCCTGGACTTCCGTCTACCGCCCGAATTCCACGCGCCTGCCGATGGTGTCAATGAAACCATTGTCAGCGTCAAAGTATTCAATTCCCAATCGCCTGTTAACATCAAGGACTGGCACCGTGCTGCGATCTTCGACGCTGGCTGGAAATTTGACTTCCCTCATCACTACGGCGATGTAGGCGTCAGGTACCAAGTCAATGTGCAGATCCTTCATGACCAAATACCCTTGCTGATCGAGCAGGACTACTTCGTCACTGTCAACAACACTCCCCATCGCCAAACCCTGCACTTGAGCCCGATCGGGTTTCTATATGTCGAGGCTCAAGAAGCCGAGATTGTTGCGCCAGAAGAAGCGGTCACCATCAGTCTGCATGAAGCAGAGTCTCCCGAAGTTGAGCTGGTGCATGTCAAACAGGACGAACAGTCAGTCTCCGGGTTTTATCTGAAATATGATCCTGACAGCGTTATACCCGGTAAACGCTATGCACTGACGGGTATTGAAAACCGCTACCATCAACGTCTTGTGATCTCGCCTGAACAAGTCGAACTGGCTCCCGCGATGCCCAACACAAGCGCGCTGTCGTTTCAGAAATTAATGCAGTGGCTGGAAAAACCCTTACGTTTGTTCACTGACGCTGGCACCAAAATCCGCTAGATTTCCTTCGGCGCCGGGATTCTTCCGGCGCAACCGTCTCAGAGGTCCCGATGAAAAAACTCACCCTTCTCGCCGCAGCTACCCTGTTGAGCGCCTGCCAGTCGACCACCCCCGCCGGCAAAGTCGGCCTCGACGGCGAAGTGTTCTACCTGCAACGCATCGCCCTGCCACCAAGCGCGACCCTGAGCGTGAGCCTGCAGGACGTGTCGCTGGCCGACGCACCGGCGGTGGTCATCGACGAACAGAAAGGCCCGGTCAAAGGCCAGGTGCCGCTGCCGTTCCACTTGAGTTACGATCCGGCCCAGGTCAAACCCGGCCACCGCTACTCGGTCAGCGCGCGCATCGAAGTCAACGGCGAGCTGATGTTCATCACCACCGAGAACCACGCCGTGCAACTGGACGGCAACGATCCGCAGCCGCTGAAAATCCGCGTCGACGCCATTCGCTAATTGTCTTTCAAGGAAGCTGCCATGCTCCGCCCTACCCTTCGCTTCGCCGGCCTGTGCGCGGGCTTGATGATCTCTGCCAGCGCCCTGGCACTGTCGCTCAGCGACCTCTCGCAACAAGACGCCACCGGCGGCCTCAAGGACGCCCTGACCCAAGGCGCGCAAATCGCCGTCAAACAACTCGGCACCCCGGGCGGCTTCAGCAACAACCCGGAAGTGAAAATCGAACTGCCGGGCAAACTCGGCAAAGTCGCCGGCAAGATGAAAGCCTTCGGCATGGGCGCCCAGGTCGACGAACTCGAAACCGCCATGAACAAGGCCGCAGAAAGCGCCGTGACCCAGGCCCAGCCGATCCTCGTCGACGCCGTGAAGAAAATGACCGTGGCCGACGCCAAGGGCATCCTCAGCGGCGGCACCGACTCGGCCACCCAATACCTGGACAAGACCAGCCGCGAACAGATCCGCGCCAAGTTCCTGCCTATCGTCAAACAAGCCACCGACAAAGTCGGCGTCGCACAAAAGTACAACGCCTTCGCCGGCCAGGCCGCGACCCTGGGGGTGGTGGATGCGAAGAGCGCCAACGTCGAAAACTACGTCACTGAACAAGCGCTCAATGGCCTGTTCGAAATGATCGGCAAACAGGAAGAAACCATTCGCAAGAATCCGGCTGCTGCAGCGACGGGTCTGGCGAAGAAAGTGTTCGGCACCTTGTAATTTTTGCCGCGGCACGAAAAAGCCCGCTGAACCTGTGAAGGTCAGCGGGCTTTTTGTTGCGTGTCAGCCTTGCGGATCGACTTGATCGAGGACGCGGTTAACCGACAGCTCCGCGAGCGAAATCATCTGCTGGATACCGAGAAGCTGACTGCACGTCGGACCGCTCAGGGTAAACGCCAACTCACTGGCCATGACATTGGCCGAGGCCAGCGTTTCACAGGCATGGGCGAGCAAGGTTTCGGAATCGACTTCGGGGAGGACAGTGAAGATTGTGCTGGGCTGAGTGACGGGTTTGGGCTGTTTTTCAGGCTCGGGCAGAAGGTAGTGATCGAGCGCACGCAGGGCTGCGTCGTGGAGCTTGCGCGAGTCGAGGAAGGCGTAGGGGGAGACGGGGTCGGTTGGTCGGCCGGGGGTGGTTTCGGATTCGGATTCGGGGGGATTCGGGGTGTGTTTGAACATGGTTGAACTCCTAACTATTCAAGTGGAGCTACCACCATCACTTGCAGATGACGGGTGGCAGCTGTGCACGGGTCTGCAAGACCGAGTTGTTAGGCCCTCGGCATACCCAAAGGTATCCCGCACACAGCCACCATAAAACGATGGCCGCTAAAAAGCGCCACGATTATAGGGGCGCTGATCAGCACCTAACAAACTATCGGCGGGCTTGCAGACCCGGTCGCTGAATTGGCAACGACAGACTCAGGCTAGAGATCGCGCTTCCGACGGGCAACCTGAAAACCTTGTGGGAAGGTTCTGGTTATCTGGAACATTTTTAAACAGACCAGAGAGGTTGGGTGGCTGGGCGGGCCTCTTCGCGAGCAAGCTCGCTCCCACAGTGGGATTGGGTGCAGGTAGTTGGAGATTGGTCGACTGTCAGGCCGCCTTCGCGAGCAAGCCCGCTCCCACATTTGGATTGGGTGCAGGTAGTTGGAGATTGGTCGGCTACTAGGCCGCCATCGCGAGCAGGCTCACTCCTACAGTGGGATTGGGTGCAGGCAGTTGGAGATTGGTCGACTGTCAGGCCGCCTTCGCGAGCAAGCCCGCTCCCACATTTGGATTGGGTGCAGGTAGTTGGAGATTGGTCGACTACTAGGCCGCCATCGCGAGCAGGCTCACTCCTACAGAGGGATTGGGTGCAGGCAGTTGGAGATTGGTCGGCTGTCAGGCCGCCATCGCGAGCAGGCTCACTCCTACAGTGGGATTGGGTGAGTCAGTTGGAGATTGGTCGGCTGTCAGGCCGCCATCGCTGGCAAGCCAGCTCCCACAGAAAAGCAAAGCAGTCCAGACAGACCACATGCTTTTCACCACTCAACAGGATGAGCGCAAGCTCGGCTGCAGCTTTTGATCTTGCCGTGCCGGCCCCTTCGGCAGGCTGAGTGGAGGGGTTTATCCGGGGGGGGGAGCGCAGCGACCGTTCGACGAAGTCGAACACATCGAGAGGAGGTGCAGCGAAGCAAACCGGAGGCGATGCCCCCGGATGAACCCCGCAACGAAGGGACCCGAGCCTAGGCGAGGGCCGTACGCCGGGGCCAAGACCTTTGCTTCCTTTGGGGCGTTTGCCAAAGGGAGTCGCCGTAAGGGCGAAACCGCCAGCCGCAACCCCCGAAGAAACGGATATACACCCAAAACCCCAGAACCTGGTCGGCCCAAAGGCCGCCAAGTCCAAAAGCCTCACCCCTCCCGACGCACCCGGAACCAGGCCGCATACAAAGCAGGCAAAAACAAAAGCGTCAAAGCCGTAGCCACAATCAACCCCCCCATGATCGCCACCGCCATCGGCCCGAAAAACACACTGCGCGACAAAGGAATCATCGCCAGCACCGCCGCCAACGCCGTCAACACAATCGGCCGAAACCGCCGCACCGTCGCCTCGATAATCGCCTGCCAAGGCTTGAGACCAGAGGCAATATCCTGCTCGATCTGATCCACCAGAATCACCGAGTTACGCATGATCATCCCCGACAGCGCGATCGTCCCCAGCATCGCCACAAACCCGAACGGCTGGCGGAACACCATCAGAAACAACACCACCCCGATCAACCCCAGCGGCGCCGTCAGAAACACCATCGCCGTGCGTGAGAAACTGCGCAATTGCACCATCAGCAGCGTCAGCACCACCACAATGAACATCGGCACCCCGGCATTCACCGACTTCTGCCCACGCTCCGAATCCTCCACCGTGCCGCCAACATCCAGCAGATACCCGTCAGGCAATTCGGCACGGATCGGATCCAGCGTCGGCTCGATCTGCTTCACCAGCGTCGCCGGCTGCTCCTTGCCGTAAATGTCGGCACGCACAGTCACGGTCGGCAGACGATTACGGTGCCAGATGATCCCTTCCTCAAACCCGTACTCCAGCGTGGCAATCTGCGACAGCGCCACACTGCGACCGTTATCGGTCGGCACCGCCAGACTCGGCAGCAACGTCAACTCGGTGCGCTCATGCACCGTGCCGCGCAGCAGAATCTCGATCAACTCGTTGTCCTCGCGGTACTGGCTGACACTCGAGCCGGTCAGCGAGCTCTGGAGGAATTTCGCCAGATTGGCCGTGCTCACACCGAGCGCCCGCGCACGATCCTGATCGATGTTCAGGTACACCACTTTGCTCGGCTCCTCCCAATCCAGGTGCACGTTGACCACATGCGGGTTTTCGCGCACCTTGGCCGCCACTTTGCGCGCCAGCGCACGGACTTCCTCGATGTGCTCACCGGTGACGCGAAACTGCACCGGATAACCAACCGGCGGACCGTTTTCCAGACGCGTGACCCGCGAACGCAGAGTCGGGAATTGCTCGTTAAGGGTTTCGATCAACCAGGTACGCAAGCTCTCACGCTCTTCGATGTTTTTCGCCAATACCACAAACTGGGCGAAGCTCGCCGCCGGCAGTTGCTGATCCAGCGGCAGGTAGAAGCGCGGCGAACCGGTGCCGACATACGCCACATAGTTATCGATGCCGGCGTGATCCTTGAGCATCGCTTCCAGGCGTTTGACCTCGGCCGTGGTGTTGGCCAGCGACGCACCTTCGGCCAGTTTCAGATCGACCATCAATTCCAGTCGATTGGAGGCCGGAAAGAACTGCTGCGGGACGAAACGGAACAGCATCACCGACGCGATGAACAGACCTACGGTCAGCACAATCACCGTTTTGCGGTGCGCCACGCACCACTCCACCAGACGTCGAACCCGTTGATAAAACGGCGTGCCATACGGGTCGGCCTGGCCGTCAGTTGTGCCGTGTTTGGCCGCATGAATTTTCGCCAGATCCGGCAGGAGTTTTTCCCCCAGATACGGCACGAACATCACCGCCGCCACCCATGAGGCGAGCAACGCGATGGTCACCACCTGAAAGATCGAACGGGTGTATTCACCGGTGCCGGACTGCGCGGTGGCAATCGGCAGGAAGCCGGCAGCGGTGATCAGCGTACCGGTGAGCATCGGGAACGCGGTGCTGGTCCAGGCGTAGCTTGCGGCCTTGATCCGGTCGAAACCCTGCTCCATTTTGATCGCCATCATTTCCACGGCGATGATCGCGTCGTCCACCAGCAAGCCCAGCGCCAGCACCAGCGCGCCGAGCGAGATCTTGTGCAGTCCGATGCCGAGGTAATACATGCAGGCGAAGGTCATCGCCAGCACCAGCGGAATGGTCAGCGCAACCACCATGCCGGTGCGCACGCCGAGGGAGAAGAAGCTCACCAGCAACACGATCGCCAGTGCCTCGACCAGCACCTGGACGAACTCGCCGACCCCGGTTTTCACCGCTGCCGGTTGGTCGGACACCTTGCGCAGTTGCATGCCGGCCGGAAGGTTTTTCTGCAGGCGCGAGAACTCGCCTTCCAGCGCTTTGCCCAGCACCAGAATGTCGCCGCCGTCCTTCATCGCTACTGCGAGGCCAATGGCGTCTTCGCCCATGAAGCGCATGCGCGGCGCCGGTGGATCGTTGAAACCGCGATGCACATCGGCGACATCGGAGATGCGGAACGTCCGGTCACCGACGCGGATCGGGAAGTTCTTGATCTCCTCGACCGTCTGAAAATTCCCCGAGACCCGCAGTTGCACGCGCTCGCTGCCGGTTTCAAAGAACCCGGCGGTGGACACCGCGTTCTGCTCTTGCAGCGCTTGCTGTACAGCCGCCAGTGGCAAGCCAAGGGTGGCGAGTTTGACGTTGGACAACTCGACCCAAATCTTCTCGTCCTGCAAACCGAGCAGATCGACCTTGCCGACATCTTTGACTCGTTGCAGCTGGATCTGGATGCGGTCGGCGTAGTCCTTGAGCACCGCGTAGTCGAAGCCGTCGCCGGTCAGCGCATAGATGTTGCCGAACGTGGTGCCGAATTCATCGTTGAAGAATGGCCCCTGAATATCCGGCGGCAAGGTCTGGCGAATGTCGCTGACCTTTTTGCGCACCTGGTACCAGAGGTCGGGAATTTCCTTGGAATGCATCGAATCGCGGGCAATAAACGTGACCTGCGACTCACCCGGGCGGGAGAACGACACGATGCGTTCGTACTCGCCGGTTTCCATCAATTTCTTTTCGATGCGTTCAGTGACCTGACGCGAGACTTCCTGCGCGGTCGCCCCCGGCCAGCGGGTCTGAATGACCATGGCCTTGAAGGTGAACGGCGGGTCTTCGCTCTGGCCGAGCTTGGTGTAGGACAAGGCGCCGACGATGGCCAGCAAAAGCATCAGGAACAGTACGATCTGGCGATTACGCAACGCCCATTCGGAAAGGTTGAAGCGCATCGGGACTTACTCCTTGTCCGCCAGATTGACCACTCGGTTGGAGCGATCCACAGGCCGCACCTGCTGACCTTCGAGCAATACGTGAACACCGGCAGCCACCACCCAGTCGCTGGCGTTGAGGCCTTCGAGCACTGGCACGCTTTTCTCGCCGAACGGGCCGATGCGCACCGGGGTCTTTTTCAAGGTGTTGTTGGCGTTGACGACCCAGACGTAGGTCGCGCCGTTCTCGGCAGTCAGGGCCGAAAGCGGCACCGACAGCGGCACAGCATCCGCCGATTGCACGAACACCCGGGCGCTCTGCCCGAGCTCAGCCGGAACTTTGCCGCTGGTGAACGAGATGCGCGCGGCGAAGGTGCGGGATTTCGGGTCGGCTGCCGGTGACAGTTCACGAATCTGCCCGGCGAAGCGCTGGTTCTGCTGCGTCCACAGTTCAACGGTCACTGGCTGGCCGACCTTGAACCGCCCGAAGCTCTGCTCCGGCAGGCTGATCGACACTTCGCGCTCGCCATCGGTGGCGAGGGTGAATACGGTTTGCCCGGCGGCAACCACTTGCCCGACTTCCACTGCACGCTTGGCCACCACGCCGTCCTGCGGCGCGCGCAACACGGCGTAACTGGCCTGGTTGGTCGAGACGTTGAATTCGGCCTTGATCTGCTTGAGGCGCGCTTCGCCGGAACGGTAGAGGTTTTCCGCGTTGTCGTAGGCCGAACGACTGACCATCTGCCGCTCCATCAGCGTCTTGTAGCGGTCACGCTCGGCGCGCACCAGGTTCAGATTGGCTTCGGCGGCGGCGACCTGTGCGCGGGTGGCTTCCAGTTGCAGGCGCACATCCTGCGGATCGAGCTCGGCCAATGGCTGATCGGCCTTCACGCGCTGACCTTCTTCGACCAGTCGTCGGCTGACTTTGCCGCCAATGCGGAATGCCAGATCCGGTTCGTAACGGGCGCGCACCTCGCCCGGATAACTTTCCATCGCCTGCGCTGAAGGCTCTGGCTGCACCACCATGGCCGGTCGAATGCTGACTTGCGTCGCCTCTTCCTGACCGCATGCTGACAATAAAACAGCCAGGCTGACTGGCACGGCAAACGACAACGCATGGCGGAACATGGTGACGGACCTTTCGCTAATGGTGCTTGGAATATTTATACTGGCCGGTATGGTATTAATAGCAAACTCACCAGTCCAGTATTAAAAGCGAAGAATGTCGAACAATCTTGCAGCTCCAAACGGCCCGGGCCGTCCGAAGGATCCGGCCAAGCGCCGGGCGATCCTCGACGCGGCGAAAACCCTGTTTCTGAGTCACGGCTACGCCAACACCAGCATGGACGCGGTCGCCGCCGAGGCTGGCGTGTCGAAACTGACGGTTTACAGCCACTTCAACGACAAGGAGACGCTGTTCTCCTCCGCGGTGATGGCCAAATGCGAGGAGCAGTTACCGCCGCTGTTCTTCGAATTGCCCGCCGGAATCCCCGTGGAAAATGTGTTGCTGAACATTGCCCGAGGCTTTCATCAACTGATCAACAGCGACGAGTCGGTGAATCTGCATCGCTTGATGATGGCGCTGGGCACGCAGGATCCGAAGCTGTCACAGATTTTCTACGACGCCGGTCCCGAGCGCATGGTGCAAGGCATGGAGCGGCTGCTGAAACGCATCGACGAGACCGGCGCGCTGAGCATCGACCTGCCGCGTAATGCGGCCGAGCATTTCTTCTGCCTGATCAAGGGCGCAGGGAATTTTCGTTTGTTGTATTGCTGCGGCGAGCCGCTGAGCGAAGAGGCTTCAGAGAGTCATGTGCAGGAGGTGGTGGGGTTGTTCATGCGGGCGTATCGGCGCTGATTTTGCGGAGTTTTTGCGGACGCCTTCGCGAGCAAGCTCGCTCCCACATTTGAAATGCATTCCAAATGTGGGAGCGAGCTTGCTCGCGAATGGGCGCAACTCGGTCTTAAGGTTTTAACGCTTTCTTCGGGTAGATGTCATACCGGCTCGACTTGCCATCCAGCGCATGGCTCGGCTTCGGCCCCTCGATGCACGGTGCCTTGCGCGGGCGCTTGACCACCACCCGGTGCGTCGCCAACGCCAGCGCCGCCTCCAGCAGTGCCGGCGCATCCGGATCATCCCCGACCAGTGGCCGGAACAGGCGCATTTCCTTCTTCACCAGCGCGGTTTTCTCGCGGTGCGGGAACATCGGGTCGAGGTAGATCACCTGCGGCGGCTCGCCTTCCCAGTTGCGCATGACCTCGATCGAGTTGCCCTTGAGCAGCTTCATCCGCGCGACAATCGGCGCCACATCGAAATCTTCCGCCGCCCGCGCCAGACCATCCTCCAGCAACGCGCCGATCAACGGCTGACGCTCGATCAGGCTCATCTCGCAACCCAGACTGGCCAGCACGAACGCATCCTTGCCCAGCCCCGCCGTGGCATCCAGCACCCGTGGGCGCACGCCTTGAGCAATGCCGACCGCCTTGGCGATCATCTGCCCGCTGCCGCCGCCGTACAGACGCCGATGCGCCGCGCCACCTTCGACGAAATCCACCCGCACCGGCCCTGGTGCGTCCGGGCCGAGCTGCTGCAGCTGCAAACCCTGCTCGCCGACCTGCAAGGCGAACTCGCCGCCGTCCACCTGCAGCGGCAGGCCCAGACGCTCGGCCCACTGCTCGGCTTGCGCTTCAAACGTCGGGCCGAGGGCCTGGACATGGATGCGGCAGGCCGCGGGTTGCTCAATCATGAAAACACGCTCAAAAAAGTTAAGGATCGGCAAAAAGTGGCCGATAAACCAATCAACGCGCATTTTGCCAGAGCTGAGCGTCAACCGAAAAAAATGTCAGGCATTCTTCCCACATCGATTGGCTACATTTCGCCCAAGGGCGACTTCAGCCGTCATAACACTCAAGCATTGGGCGGCGTCAGTCACCTGTGGCAGGATTTCTTTGCCCAGGCGATGGCCGAACAGACGAGTGATGTGGTGCCGGCCTGTGGCACCTTTCCACCGGTTGACCTGAACAGCCCGGAAGAACCGACCCTGGGCAGCGAGCTGCACGCGCACATCGTCGAGCAGCGTCAGTGCGACGTGGTCGACACCGAAGTGCGTCCGCCGGAGCCGCTGTTCCTGCCGATCGCCGAGTTCGAAACCGATCTGCTGGACAAGCCGTTCCCACCGTTCCCGCCAGAAGAACTCAAGGCTCAGCAAGAGCAGCAGGACTTCGACAGCAGCTGGGTCCGTCCAATCGTGATCAACAATGGTCAGCCGCTTCCCGAGCCTGGCCCGGCGCCGCAGAAGAAGCCGCTGTACCTGCCAATTGCCGAATTCGACCTCGATCTGCTGCAAAAACCTTATCCGCCGTTCCCGCCGGAGGAAATCGTCGAGCAGCAGAAGGCTTTGGACTTCGATAACGGCTGGGCGCGCCCGATCGTCCTGCAGAACCTGCGCCTCGCCGCCTGATCCCTCAGCGACACACGCTCCAGCGCCCGACATCGACATGAAAGTGATTGCGGTGGGCGGCGTTGTAATCCGGACTCAACACCACACTGAACGCCTCACAGGCGCCATCGCGCACCTGCCGCAGAAACTGCGCATCCTGATTCTGCTTCGGCCAGTCCTTGAGCACGCTGATGCTGCGCCCGTCCGCCAGCCGAAAACCGCTGATGTCCAGCGCATCGGCACTGGCATGCCGGCTGAGCGCCCCGCTCTCGCGGTTATAGACATTGCGACAGGCAAAGCTGCCGAGGTGATCAAGGCGCGCCACCCTCTGCCCGTAAACAGATTGCGCGGCGGGTTGCAGGGTATGCCGTTCAAACATCGCGTAAGCCACCGCCAGCGGGCAACTGGCGAGGAAGCTGCTGCTCAGCGCCACCTCGCCGCCCTGCACGCGCACGGTGCCGATCAGCGGGCACTTGGCATCGGGACTGTCGGCTTGCGCGGTGACGCGCAGACCCGAGTTGCTCAGGACTTGTGCGCATAATTCGGGATTGCCGCGCAGGCGCATCAGCTTGAAACCGGTCAACCCGTTCGGCGCTGCCTTCACGTCCAGCGGCGCCCACGGGTTCCACTCGGCCGGCACATCGAGCCAGCCGCGCCAGACGCTGAGCACGGCACCCGCGATGATCAGCAGTAACGACAGCGCGATCCAGCGACCCATGCTCAGCCTTTGAAAAACTGATTGGCCTTGGCGTACGGCATCGACTGCGACGTAAAGCCGAACGTCCCGCGCTGCTGGATCTCTTCAGCCGCGCGGAAGAACTCGCCGAACGCTGCCAAGGCCAGCGCCGAGCCGGTGCTGATCCTGCGCACACCCATTTCTTCCAACTCCTGTACGGTCAGTTTCAAACCGCCGGACATGAGCACGTTGACCGGTTTTGGCGCCACCGCGCGCACCACCGCCAACACCTCTTCGGCGCTGCGCAGACCCGGCGCATACAGCACGTCGACACCCGCCTCGGCAAAGGCTTGCAGGCGGCGAATGGTGTCGTTGAGATCGGGATTACCGTGCAGGTAGTTTTCCGCGCGGGCGGTCAAGATGAAGGGAAATGGCAGCGTGCGCACCGCAGCGACGGCGGCTTCGATGCGTGCCACGGCGTGTTCGAAGCAGTAGATCGGCGCATCGGCACGGCCCGTGGCGTCCTCGATCGAACCACCCACCGCGCCGGCCTCGGCGGCACGCAACAGGCTTTTCGCGCATTCGGCGGGGTCATCGGCGAAACCGTTTTCCAGATCCACCGCTACCGGCAAATCCGTGGCCGCGACAATCGCCCGGACGTTGGCCAAGGTGTCATCGAGACTCAGGGCGCCGTCGGCCTTGCCCTGGGAAAACGCGTAACCGGCACTGGTGGTTGCCAGTGCCTGATAGCCCAGACTGGCGAGCATCTTCGCCGAGCCGGCATCCCAAGGGTTGGGAATCACGAAAATCCCCGCACCTTCATGCAGGGCCTTGAAGGCCTGAGCTTTGCGGGTTTGTTCTTGAAGGGCGTGGGCGTCCATCGGCAGGCTCCTGGGCAGGGGAAAAATCCGCCTTCAGAGCAAGCCGAGTTGCTCGGCGGCGGGTTCTCTGTATAGCTCAGGCAGGGATGGCAGGCCAGGCAAACGTTGCATCAATTGTGCGTGAAAACGTTGCGCCAGCTTCGCCGCCATGACGTTGTCGGCGGTGTGCAGGAAGATGTACGGCGTGCGGCCCTCTTCGATCCACTCGGCGATTTTCGCCACCCACGGCACCAGGAACGGATCATTGGCTTCCAGCTCGGGGTGGCCGATGAAGCGCACCTGCGGGAACTGGGTGAACGCCGCCGGCCGCGTCGGCACCCGGGGCTTTTTCGATTGCGCGTGGATCACCGAAGACTCGGTCGACAGGCAACTGAACAGCGCCCGTGGATCGAGGCAGATGCGTTCTACGCCACGGTCGAGCAGCAAGCGATTGAGCAGGCGTTCGCTCTCACCCTTGGCGAAGAACTGTTCGTGACGCACTTCCACCGCCAGTGGCCGGTCCAGCGCGTCGATGAACGCGGTCAGCTCCGGCAGTCGATGCGGGGTGAAGCTTTTCGACAGTTGCAGCCACAGCGGCGAAACGCGTTCGCCGAGCGGGCTGAGGAGGTTTACGAAGGTTTCGGCGGCGGTCAGTTGATCGCGCAGATCACCGCTGTGGCTGATGTCGCCGGGAAACTTGGCGGTGAAGCGAAAGTGTTCGGGCATGGTCTCGGCCCAGCGCTGCACGGTGGCCGGCGACGGACTGGCGTAGAAGGTCGTGTTGCCTTCGACGGCGTTGAACACTTGGGAGTAGAGAGCAAGGAAGTCGGAGGTCTTGGCGTCTTCGGGGTACAGATACTCGCGCCAGGCGTTTTCACTCCAGGACGGACAACCGAGGTAGTAAGGCAGATCCATCAGATGTACAGGTCGAGGCCCAGCACATCCGCATCCCAATCGACAAAACCGGCGGTGCTCAGGTAGCTGGCGAGGGCCATCGCTACGCTTTTGCTCATGGCGCGGTGATAAATCATGTCTTGCTGACGGGCAGGCAGATTGGCCAGGCGTTGTGCGGAGGCTTTGGCAGCGCGGGCGGCCAGTTGCTCTTCAGTCGGGAATTCCAGCTCGCCGTCGATATCGTCGACGGATTCATCCAGCGCCACATTGCCTTTGCGAGGCTTGCGCTTGATGGGGTAGGACTGAGAGGAGAGGCCGTCTATACGCATAAATTCATGCTCGGTATCGATGATGGCAATTTAGCGGCACTTGGCCGACTTAGCAAATTGCCGAGTGATAACTAGAACACATAAAGCGCAAAAGGTTTAAAGCCCGGGGTTGGAAACTGACGATTGGCAGAATTTGGAATAAGACACGGAGTTTGTGGAGGGCTTTTGTGGTGAGGGGATTTATCCCCGATCGGCTGCGAAGCAGTCGCCGATTTTGGGGCCGCTTCGCGACCCATCGGGGATAAATCCCCTCACCACAGAAGCTTCCCCGCCAGAAGTCAGGCCTCAGCGAGCCTTGGGGGTGGCGACTTTGTCGCGCAGGTAAACCGGTTGCGCGTCATCGGCAGGGATCGACTCGCCGCGTTCCCAGGCAAACCGCGCCAGGGTCAGCAGGTCTTCGGCGTGAGGCAACATGCCGGCATCGGAGCCGGTGAGGTTGACCGCGATCCGCTCGCCATAGCCCCAACCGGTACCTGCACCGAACCACTCACCGCTGGCATCGGCCGGCAGCGCCGCGACTTCCGGCGGCAGTACCGCCTCGACGCCGACCAGACGCATCTCGCCCGCCGATTCGCGGTAGCAGCCCCAATACACTTCATCCATCCGCGCATCGATAGCCGCCGCGACCTGGCTGACGCCGTGTTCGCGATATGCACGTTGCGCCAGGACGGCGAGGTTGGACACCGGCAGCACCGGACGATCCAGCGCGAACGCCAGCCCCTGCACCACGCCGATGGCAATCCGCACACCGGTAAACGCACCCGGCCCGCGACCGAACGCGATCGCGTCCACCGCTTGCAACGTGGTGCCAGCGTCCGCCAGCAGTTGCTGGATCATCGGCAGCAGCTTCTGCGCGTGCAGACGCGGGATCACCTCGTAATGGCTCGTGACCTTGCCGTCATGCAGCAAGGCAACGGAGCAAGCTTCGGTCGCGGTGTCCAGGGCCAGCAAGGTGCTCATCGATGTATCCAAAACAGGTGGGGGAAAAAGTGCGTCAGTATAAACAACTACGGTCCGCAAGCGGGCCGTGGATGATGCAGCCGATCAGCTTTTTCAGCTCAGCGCTTCGAGCACCTTGGCGGTGATCGCTTCAACCGAACCTACGCCCGGAATGTGGCTGTACTTCGGCTTGCCGTTGGCAGCGGAAAGCTTCTGGTAGAAGTCCACCAGCGGCTTGGTCTGCGAATGGTAGACCGACAGGCGATGACGTACGGTTTCTTCGGTGTCGTCCTTGCGCTGCACCAGATCGTCGCCGGTAACGTCGTCTTTGCCAGCCACTTTCGGCGGGTTGTAGACGATGTGGTAGACGCGGCCACTGGCCTCGTGAACGCGACGACCGGCGATACGCTGAACGATTTCTTCGTCTTCAACAGCGATTTCAACCACGGCGTCCAGCTCGACACCGGCAGTTACCAGCGCTTCGGCCTGTGGAATGGTGCGCGGGAAACCATCGAACAGAAAGCCGTTGGCGCAGTCTGGTTGAGCGATGCGATCCTGCACCAGCGCGATGATCAGGTCATCCGACACCAGGCCGCCGGCATCCATGATGCTCTTGGCTTGAACGCCCAGCGGAGTGCCAGCCTTGACCGCTGCACGCAGCATGTCGCCGGTGGAGATTTGCGGAATGCCGAATTTCTCGGTGATGAACTTAGCCTGAGTACCTTTACCGGCCCCGGGAGCTCCCAGCAGAATGACGCGCATCGATGTGCTCCTCAATTTTTTATATAGAAAACAACGGGATTCGCCTCTTTGGGCCAATCTCAAAAAAACGGGTCGTGGCCGCACAAACGGCCAAAGGCTGATCAAGATACACAGCAGGCTGCGCCCACACAAGACGCCAAAAGTCGGAGAAACCGGCGCCCGCCGCGACCTTGCGACGCGGTAACCCAAGTCGCAACCCCATCACTAACTGTCGCCTGACCGCACTTTCTCCCTGTGTACAAAGCGGCACCCGGCCTGTGCACCGGGTGCCTGATGCCACCGCAAAAACCTTAGCCGGTATTGCGCAACCCGGCGGCAATCCCCGCCACAGACACCAGCAGCGCCTGCTCCACCGGGCTGCCCTGCTCGACATTTTGCTGCCGTGATCGGGCCAACAGCTCGGCCTGCAATAGATGTAGCGGATCAAGATAAGTGTTGCGCAGACGGATGAATTCCAGGGTGTCCAGGCTATGTGCCAGCAGCTGCGACTGCCCGGTCAAGCCGAGCACCACCGCACACGCCTGCGACAATAGGTCGCGCAACTGCGCGCCCAACGGCAGCAAGTCCGGCTCGACCAGACGCTGGTCGTACGACAGCGCGATGTCGGCGTCGGCCTTGGCCAGGACCATTTCCAGCATGTCGATACGGGTGCGGAAGAACGGCCACTGTTCGCGCATCTGCCCGAGCAGTTCGCCTTCGCCGCGCTCTAGCGCCTTGCTCAGCGCAGTTTCCCAGCCGAGCCACGCCGGCAGCATCAGCCGCGTTTGCGTCCAGCCGAAGATCCACGGGATCGCCCGCAGGCTCTCGATCCCGCCGGCACGGCGCTTGGCCGGACGGCTGCCAAGGGGCAAGCGCCCCAGTTCCTGCTCCGGCGTCGATTGGCGGAAATACTCGACGAACTGCGGATTTTCACGCACCACGGCGCGGTACGCGGCGACGCCATCGGCGGCCAGTTCATCCATCAGGTGTCGCCATTCGGGCGTCGGTGGCGGTGGCGGCAACAACGTCGCTTCCAGCACGGCAGCCAGATACAGATTGAGGTTCTGCTCGGCGATGTCCGGCAGGCCGAATTTGAATCGAATCATTTCGCCCTGCTCGGTGGTGCGGAAACGCCCCGCCACCGACCCCGGCGGCTGCGACAGAATCGCCGCGTGCGCCGGCCCGCCGCCACGGCCCACGGTGCCACCGCGACCATGGAACAACAGCAGTTCGACTTGCTGCTCGCGGCAGATCTCCACCAGCCGCTCCTGGGCGCGATATTGCGCCCAGGCCGCAGCGGTGGTGCCGGCGTCCTTGGCCGAGTCGGAATAACCGATCATCACTTCCTGCGGGCCTTGCAGCCTCGCGCGGTAGCCCGGCAGCAGCAACAGACGCTCCATCACCGGCCCGGCGTTGTCGAGGTCGGCGAGGGTTTCGAACAGCGGCACCACACGCATCGGCCGCAGCACGCCGGACTCTTTCAGCAGCAGTTGCACTGCCAGCACGTCGGAGGCGGCGCCCGCCATCGAGATCACGTAGGAACCCAGCGAGGCGCCCGGTGCGGCAGCGATTTCCTTGCAGGTGGCGAGTACTTCAGCGGTGTCGGCGGACGGTTTGAAATGCGCCGGCAGCAGTGGGCGACGATTGCTCAATTCGCGGGTGAGGAAGCTGATGCGCTGTTCTTCATCCCAGTCTTCGTAGCGACCGAGGCCGAGGTAGTCGGTGATTTCGGTCATCGCCGAGCTATGCCGCGTCGAATCCTGACGCACATCGAGGCGTACCAGGAACAGGCCGAAGGTCACCGCCCGGCGCAGGCAATCGAGCAACGGCCCATCGGCGATCACGCCCATGCCACATTCGTGCAGCGAGTTGAAGCACAGCTCCAGCGGATCGAGCAGATCGCGGTTGTTGTGCAACACTTCGGCTGGCGGTGGCGTTGTTGCGCTCAGCGAGGCGTGCGCCCAGTTGCGCGTGGCGCGCAGGCGTTCGCGCAATTGCTTGAGCACCGCCCGGTAAGGTTCGGCGCTGTCGCCGGCCTTGGCCTTGAGCGCGTCGCTGGCCTGCTGCATCGACAGCTCGGCGGCCAGGTGATCGACGTCACGCAAGTACAGGTCGGCAGCCATCCAGCGCGCCAGCAATAGCACTTCGCGGGTCACTGCGGCCGTGACATTCGGGTTGCCGTCGCGGTCGCCACCCATCCACGAGGCAAAGCGAATCGGCGCCGCCTCCAGTGGCAAGCGCAGACCCGTCGCTTCATACAGCGCCTTGTCGGCCTTGCGCATATGGTTGGGAATCGCCTGCCACAGCGAATGCTCGATCACCGCAAAACCCCATTTCGCTTCGTCGACCGGGGTCGGCCGGGTGCGGCGGATTTCTTCGGTATGCCAGGCCTCGGCAATCAGCCGTTGCAGGGTGTTCTGGATCTGTTCGCGTTCGGCGCAGGTCAGATCGCGATGATCCTGCGCGGCCAGCTGCGCAGCGATCGCGTCGTACTTCTGAATCAAGGTGCGCCGCGCCACCTCGGTCGGGTGGGCGGTCAGCACCAGTTCGATTTCCAGGCGCGCCAGTTGCCGGGCCAGGGATTCGGCGCTGTGACCTTCATTGCGCAGGCGGGCGAGCAGTTCCGGCAGCACGCGGGACTCGAACGGCGCCGGCTGCGACTCTTCGCGACGATGAATCAATTGATACTGCTCGGCGATGTTCGCCAGGTTGAGAAACTGGTTGAACGCCCGCGCCACCGGCAGCAGTTCGTCTTCACTCAACTGATTGAGGCTGGCGCTGAGTTCGGCGTCCATCGAGCCACGGCGGTCGGCCTTGGCGCCCTTGCGGATCTGCTCGATCTTGTCGAGAAACTCCTCACCGTACTGGTCACGGATGGTATTGCCCAACAGCTCACCCAGCAGGTGAACGTCCTCGCGCAAGCGTGCATCAATATCGGTCATCAGCAGTTCTCCAGCGTTAATCGGGACGGCGCAGAAACGAATGCTTTGCCCAGAGAGTGCCGCTCTACGGCGCTTCTTACAAGCAGACGACGAAGGGACTTTAAACCTTGTGGCTTGAAGCTAGTCTCAACAGTAAGCCGTACAACGGCTTGCCGCCGGCCCCGCCGGACACTCACCCAGGCCTGCCACGAGCAGGCGCGAAATGAGGTCATCATGAAAATTCGTGAACTCGCCCAGCATTGGGAAGAAAACGCCAAGGGTCGCCTGACCGACACCGGCTACACGATTCATCTGGACGTCGAGGCCGCTGCGCGGCTGGCGGCGATCGCCGAGATGTACCCCAAACGCCACCCGGAAGAACTGCTCGGCGAACTGATCGGCGCCGCGCTCGAAGAGTTCGAGGCGAGCCTGCCGTATGTGAAAGGCTCGACGGTGGTGGCGACTGATGAGGAAGGTGATCCGCTGTATGAAGATGTCGGGCCGACACCGCGGTTTCTGGCGCTTTCTCGCCGGCATCTGCAGGATTTATCCGCCGCTGCCGGCAAGCAAAAACACTGACACAACAAAGATCAAACTGTAGGAGTGAGCCTGCTCGCGATAGCGGTGTATCTGTGGCTTTTGATGCTGACTGACACACTGCTATCG
>NZ_JASCPO010000072.1:0-26561 GCF_029960145.1 Pseudomonas sp. PS01299
GGCTCACTCCTACAGGATTTGTGTCGAACATAGCATGTGTGAACACCGCCAAACCTGTAGGAGTGAGCCTGCTCGCGATAGCCGCGACGCGGTCTGACTGAATTGTTACTTGAAGCCTATAACAACAGATTCTCGTGGAGCCTCGCTGATGAAATCCTATGAAGTCAATTTTGACGGTCTAGTGGGGCCGACCCATAACTACGGTGGTCTGTCCTACGGCAACGTCGCGTCCCAGAGCAACAGCCAGCAGTCTTCGAACCCGAAGGAAGCGGCGCTGCAAGGTCTGGCGAAAATGAAAGCGCTGATGGAAATGGGCTTTCAGCAAGGCGTGCTGGCGCCGCAGGAGCGTCCGGACGTGGCCGCGTTGCGCCGTCTGGGTTTCAGCGGCACCGACGCGCAAGTGATCGAGCGTGCCGCGAAGGAAGCCATGCCGTTGCTGGTTGCCAGTTGCTCGGCGTCGAGCATGTGGGTGGCCAACGCCGCCACTGTCAGCCCGAGTGCCGACACCGCTGACGGTCGCGTGCATTTCACCGCCGCCAACCTCAACTGCAAATACCACCGCAGCATCGAACACCCGACCACCAGCCGCGTGCTCGGTGCGATGTTCGCCGATCAGCAACACTTCGCCCACCACGCCGCGTTGCCGGCGGTGGCGCAGTTCGGTGACGAAGGCGCGGCCAACCACACGCGTTTCTGCCGTGAGTACGGCGAGGCCGGTGTCGAGTTCTTCGTGTTCGGTCGCAGTGCGTTCGACACTCGCTACCCGGCGCCACAGAAGTACCCGGCGCGCCAGACTCTGGAAGCCTCGCAAGCGGTAGCGCGTCTGCACGGTCTGCGTGACGAAGGCGTGGTTTACGCGCAGCAGAACCCGGCGGTGATCGACCAGGGCGTATTCCACAACGACGTGATCGCGGTGGGTAACGGCGAGGTGCTGTTCTATCACGAGGACGCGTTCCTCGACACCGAACAGATGCTGGCCGAGTTGCAGGGCAAACTGGCCAAGGTCGGCGGCAAGTTCCAGTCGATCTGTGTGCCGCGTTCGGCGGTCACCGTGGACGATGCGGTGCGCTCCTACCTGTTCAACAGCCAGTTGCTGTCGCGTCCTGACGGTTCGATGCTGCTGATCGTGCCGGAAGAGTGCCGTGGCAACGAGCGCGTGTGGAACTACCTGCAAGGGCTGACCAGCTCCGGCGGCCTGATCCGCGAAGTCAAAGTCTTCGACCTCAAGCAAAGCATGCAGAACGGCGGTGGCCCGGCGTGCCTGCGACTGCGCGTCGCGCTCAACGAAACCGAGCTGGCGGCCGTCAACCCAGGGGTTATCATGACGGCCCCGTTGTACGGTTCGTTGACCGCATGGGTTGAAAAGCACTACCGCGACCGCCTGAGCGAAACCGATCTGGCGGACCCGCAGTTGCTGCTTGAATGCCGGACGGCACTGGATGAACTGACGCAAATCCTTAAACTGGGCGCGGTTTATCCATTCCAGATCAATTGATGGCCGGCGCGTCGCCTGAACGCGGCGCGCGGCTTGTCTCCCCAAGAGAGTAAAAACATGAGCGATTCCCTGCAGTTGATCCTTGAAGACACCGACGGCACGCAACTGCAAACCTCGTGCACCCGCGTCGCGGTCATGTGGCAAGGCAAAGAGCTGTGGATCCAGCAGGACGGCCGTGGCCAACTGCTGATCGGCGTGGACGTCGAGGAAGGTGACGAAGAGTACGCCAACCTGCTGCTGCGCCCATTGGCAACTAATCTGGTAAGTCTGCAACTGGAAATGGAACCGGCTGAAGTCGGTGACGAAGACCACGTGCACGGCCCGGATTGCAACCACGATCACTAAGGAAACCGCTCTATGCTCGCCCTCGGCAAACTGCTTGAACTGACCCTCGCCGGCCGCGAACCGGCGGAGAAGACTCAACTGACTGTCGAAGGCGTGCGCATGCGCTGGTTGAGCGAGGGTGCGCTGGAAGTCCGGCCACCCGAAGCGCGTGACAATGGCCTGGACCTGCTGCTGTCGGCAGGTATCCACGGCAATGAAACAGCGCCGATCGAGTTGCTCGATCGGCTGCTGCATGACATCGCTCGCGGCGATCTGAAGCCGCGTGCACGCATTCTGTTCCTGTTCGGCAACCCGGAAGCGATCCGCAAGGGCGAGCGCTTCGTCGAGCAGGACGTCAACCGGCTGTTCAACGGCCGGCATGAACAAACCAGCGGTTCCGAAGCCATCCGCGCCTGCGAGCTGGAACGGCTGGCGGCGAGCTTCTTCAGCCTGCCGGATCGGCAGCGCCTGCACTACGACCTGCACACCGCCATTCGTGGTTCGAAGATCGAGCAGTTCGCGCTGTATCCGTGGAAGGAAGGTCGCCAGCATTCGCGCCGCGAGCTGGCGCGTCTGCGCGCTGCCGGGATGGAAGCGGTGCTGCTGCAGAACAAGCCGTCGATCGTGTTCAGTTCCTACACCTACGACAAGCTCGGTGCCGAGGCTTTCACCCTGGAACTGGGCAAGGCGCGGCCGTTCGGGCAGAACGAAGGGGTGGATGTTTCACGTCTGGAAACTCGTCTGAAGCAGATCATCGAAGGCAATGAGCCGGATCTGGCTGCAGAGGGTCTGGATGGTTTGCAGCTGTTCAGCGTCGCCCGGGAAATCATCAAGCACAGCGATGCGTTCCGCCTGAACCTGCCAGCGGACATCGAGAACTTTTCTGAATTGGATGTGGGTTATGTGCTGGCCGAAGATCTGGCCAATACCCGCTGGGTCATCGAGGAAGAGGGCGCGCGAATCATCTTCCCTAATCCGAAGGTCAAGAACGGCTTGCGCGCCGGCATCCTGATCGTGCCTGCCACCGACGAACATCTCGCCTGACGCAATTTCCGGTCTGATATATAACCCTGTGGGAGCGAGCTTGCTCGCGAATGCAATCTGGCATTCAACATTTGAGTTGGCTGTCAGTCCGCTTTCGCGAGCAAGCTCGCTCCCACAGGGGAATGAGTGAGACCAAAAGCCTCACTCATGGTCTATCAGACGGCGACCGCACGCGGCTCTGTGCGACGCAACGCGCGAACCTTCTGCAGCGTATCCGCGCAAGTCCGCGCCGCTTCCTGACCCTTGTGCACGAAATGCTCGAAGAAGAATTTCTGATGTTCTTCACCGGCATGGAAGTGGTGCGGGGTCAGGGACACCGAGAACACCGGTACTTCGGTTTCCAGTTGCACTTGCATCAGGCCGCTGACCACTGACTGGGCGACGAACTCGTGACGGTAGATGCCGCCGTCCACGACCAGAGCCGCCGCGACGATGCCGGCATAACGACCGGTCTTGGCCAGCAGCTTGGCGTGCAGGGGCATTTCAAAGGCGCCGCCGACTTCGAAGAAATCGATGTCCGATTCCTGATAACCCTGAACCAGCATTTCGGCGACGAAGCCCTTACGGCTCTGGTCGACGATTTCCTTGTGCCAGCAGGCCTGGATGAACGCAACGCGCTCGCCGTGAGGGTGTTTGCTTTTGCTGTCGATAGCGGTGGGTTGCATGTTCTGACTCCTGTTTGTGTGAAAAACAGGGCGTTATGAATTGAAAGGGATTCAAGGGTACGCACGAGCACACAAGCGCGCGGGCGGCCCTTTGGTGTCAATCCCGTTCTCTCTTCATCCGGACTATGACCGTCGGCCCCGGAATCACACCGGGTCTGCTGACCTTGCCGCCGATCACAGCAAAAGCCGTGTTCGTCGCCAAGCGCTCGCGGGCTATGCGCATTGCGCGCAATTACCGCCGGTGGGGAATTGCACCCCGCCCTGAGAACGTTTTTGCCGCCCTTTCTCGGGCGGCGCAGCGTTTTTATCACATTATTTCAGGCCTTGCACAGAACCTGTGGGAGCGGGCTTGCTCCGGGCGGCGTTCCGACGAAGGCGGTGTGTCAGTCAGCAAATTGATTGGTTGACACACCGCTTTCGCGAGCAAGCCCGCTCCCACATTGGGTTGCGTCCTTTCAATAAGTAATGTGCTTTTTCTCACTCAAGGGTTGATTAATCGGCGCCATGACCGCAGTAATTCACCTTCGAAAAGGGATTTCCCCTGCTGACCAGAGGCCAGGTTCATGAGCGTTATCGATCTTCGCAGCGACACCGTCACCCAACCGACTCCTGCCATGCTCGACGCGATGACGGCGGCGGCCACGGGTGACGATGTGTACGGCGAAGATCCGACGGTCAATCGTCTGGAGGCGGAACTGGCAAAACGCCTGGGGTTCGCCGCCGCGCTGTTCGTGCCGACCGGCACCATGAGCAATCTGCTGGGCCTGATGGCGCATTGCGAACGTGGCGACGAATACGTCGTCGGCCAGCAGGCGCACACCTATAAGTACGAGGGCGGTGGCGCGGCGGTGCTCGGTTCGATCCAGCCACAGCCGCTGGAAGTGCAGGCCGACGGTTCGCTGGATCTGGCTCACGTAGCGGCAGCGATCAAGCCGGATGACTTCCATTTCGCCCGTACCCGGCGGCTGGCGCTGGAAAACACCATGCAGGGCAAAGTGTTACCGCTGGAGTATCTGGCCCGCGCGCGCCAATTCACGCGGGAGCATGGTCTGGCCCTGCATCTGGACGGCGCGCGGCTGTACAACGCGGCGGTCAAGCTTGGGGTGGATGCCCGCGAGATCACGCAACATTTCGATTCGGTGTCGGTGTGCCTGTCCAAAGGCCTCGGCGCGCCGGTCGGTTCGGTGCTGTGTGGCACTGAGCAACTGATCGGCAAGGCCCGCCGCCTGCGCAAAATGGTCGGCGGCGGCATGCGTCAGGCCGGGTTGCTGGCAGCGGCGGGGCTGTATGCGCTGGATCACCACGTTGAGCGCCTGGCGGATGACCATGCCAACGCCCTGTTTTTGGCCGAAGGCTTGCGCGAGGCCGGGTTCAGCGTCGAGCCGGTGCAGACCAACATGGTTTACGTGCAAATGGGCGATCAGGCTGAAGCGCTCAAGGCGTTTGCCGCCGAACGCGGGATCAAGTTGAGCGCCGCGGCGCGCTTGCGCATGGTCACGCACATGGACGTCAATCGCTCGCAAATCGAGCAAGTGATCGCGACATTCGTCGAGTTTTCGCGCAAGTGACAGCGTTAGCCGTCCAATTGACCGTTACTATCGTATAAACACGCTGTACCCCGCGCGAAGGGCCGATATAATGCGGCCCTTTGCCGTCGTTTCGTCTGTTGACGTTTCGTACAGGCCTTTGGCCGCAGCCTCCGTGGAAGAACCTAATGAAAAGCGCAGAAATCCGTGAAGCCTTCCTTCGCTTCTTCGAAGAGCAAGGCCACACCCGTGTAGCCTCCAGCTCTTTGATTCCGGGCAACGACCCAACCCTGCTGTTCACCAACGCGGGGATGAACCAGTTCAAGGACTGCTTCCTGGGCCAGGAAAAGCGCGCGTACACCCGCGCAACCAGCAGCCAGAAGTGCGTGCGTGCCGGTGGCAAGAACAGCGACCTGGAAAACGTCGGTTATACCGCTCGTCACCACACCTTCTTCGAAATGCTCGGTAACTTCAGCTTCGGTGATTATTTCAAGCACGACGCGATTACCTTCGCCTGGACCTTCCTGACCGGCGTCCTGAAACTGCCGAAGGAAAAACTCTGGGTCACCGTCTACGCCTCCGATGACGAAGCGTATGACATCTGGACCAAGCAGATCGGCGTGCCGGTCGAGCGCATGATCCGCATCGGCGACAACAAAGGCGCGCCTTACGCCTCCGACAACTTCTGGACCATGGGCGATACCGGCCCGTGCGGCCCATGCACCGAGATTTTCTACGATCACGGCGACCACATCTGGGGCGGCCCACCGGGTTCGCCGGAAGAAGACGGCGACCGTTACATCGAGATCTGGAACAACGTGTTCATGCAGTTCAACCGCACCGCCGATGGTGTGTTGCATCCGTTGCCAGCGCCGTCGGTCGACACCGGCATGGGCCTGGAGCGGATCAGTGCGGTGATGCAGCACGTCAATTCCAACTACGACATCGACCTGTTCAAGAACCTGCTGAAGGCCTCGGCTGAAGCCATCGGCTGCGAAAATGGCGATCAGTCGTCGCTGAAAGTGGTGTCCGACCACATTCGTTCGTGCGGTTTCCTGATCGCCGACGGCGTGCTGCCGTCCAACGAAGGCCGCGGCTACGTGCTGCGCCGGATCATTCGTCGCGCCTGCCGTCACGGCAACAAGCTGGGCGCCACCGGCAGCTTCTTCTACAAGATCGTCGCTGCACTGGTCGCCGAGATGGGCGAAGCCTTCCCGGAACTGAAGAAGCAGCAGAGCAACATCGAGCGCGTACTCAAGGCTGAAGAAGAGCAGTTCTCCAAGACCCTGGAGCACGGCTTGAAGATTCTCGAACAGGATCTGCTGGAACTCAAAGGCACCGTGGTGCCAGGCGACGTGGTGTTCAAACTCTACGACACCTACGGTTTCCCGATGGACCTGACGGCCGACATCGCTCGCGAGCGCGGCCTGACCGTCGACGAAGTCGGCTTCGAGCGTGAAATGGAAGCCCAGCGTGTTCGTGCGCGTTCCGCCAGCTCGTTCGGTCTGGACTACAACACCCTGGTCAAGGTTGATGTGGCCACCGAGTTCACCGGTTACAAAGACACCAGCGGTTCGGCAAAAATCGTCGCTATCTATAAAGATGGCCAGTCGGTCGACGTCTTGAGTGAAGGCGAAGAGGCGGTGATCGTGCTGAACCAGACGCCGTTCTACGCTGAGTCCGGCGGCCAGATTGGCGACTGCGGTTTCCTCCAGGCCGGTAACGCACGTTTCGACGTCCGTGACACCACCAAGACCGGCGGCGCATTCTTGCACCACGGTGTTCTGGATTCCGGCAGTCTGACCATCGGCGCGCCAGTGGAAACCCATGTCGATGCCGAGGTGCGTCACGCGACTTCGCTGAATCACTCGGCCACCCACTTGCTGCACGCTGCGCTGCGTCAGGTACTGGGCGAGCACGTTCAGCAGAAGGGTTCGTTGGTGGATAGCCAGCGTCTGCGCTTCGACTTCAGCCACTTTGAAGCGATCAAGCCGGAGCAGATCAAAGCGCTGGAAGACATCGTCAACGCCGAGATCCGCAAGAACTCCGCAGTTGAAACTGAAGAAACCGACATCGAAACCGCCAAGCAGAAAGGCGCGATGGCGCTGTTCGGCGAGAAGTACGGCGACAACGTGCGCGTGCTGAGCATGGGCGGCGATTTCTCCGTCGAGCTGTGTGGCGGTATCCACGCCAACCGTACCGGCGACATCGGCCTGCTGAAAATCATCAGCGAAGGCGGTGTGGCATCGGGTGTGCGTCGTATCGAGGCAGTCACTGGTGCTGCGGCACTGGCCTACTTGAATGCTGCCGAAGAACAACTCAAGGAAGCGGCCAACCTGGTCAAGGGCAGCCGCGACAATCTGATCGACAAGCTGTCGGCCGTGCTGGAGCGCAACCGCGCGCTGGAAAAGCAACTCGAGCAGTTGCAGGCCAAGGCTGCCAGCGCCGCGGGCGACGATCTGTCGAACTCGGCAGTCGACGTCAAGGGCGTGAAGGTTCTGGCCGCACGTCTGGATGGTCAGGATGGCAAGGCGCTGCTGGCGCTGGTCGATCAGCTGAAAAACAAACTCGGCCGCGCAGTGATCCTGCTCGGCAGTGTCCATGAGGAAAAGGTCGTATTGGTTGCAGGCGTAACCAAAGACCTGACTGGCCAACTCAAAGCCGGTGATTTGATGAAACAGGCTGCTGCGGCAGTGGGCGGGAAGGGCGGTGGTCGTCCGGACATGGCGCAGGGCGGTGGTGTCGACGCCGGCGCACTGGATGGCGCGCTGGCGCTGACCGTTCCATTCGTCGAGCAGGGTTTATAAGACGGCCCGTCGGGCCCGCAGTCTAGTGGCGGGCCCGGCGGCTGTTCGAGTGATTATTGGGCGCCCTTCATGGGCAGAGGCGGCTTTGAAATGGCTTTGATCGTACAGAAATTTGGAGGCACCTCGGTCGGCACTGTCGAGAGAATCGAGCAGGTCGCCGACAAGGTTAAGAAATTCCGCGATGCCGGCGATGACCTGGTGGTTGTGCTGTCTGCAATGAGCGGCGAAACCAACCGTCTGATCGATCTGGCCAAGCAAATCAGTGGCGACGTGCAACCGGTTCCGCGTGAACTGGACGTGATCGTTTCCACCGGTGAGCAGGTGACGATTGCCCTGTTGGCCATGGCGCTGATCAAGCGCGGTGTGCCGGCGGTGTCGTACACCGGTAATCAGGTGCGGATCCTGACGGACAGTGCGCACAATAAAGCGCGTATCTTGCAGATTGATGACCAGAAGATTCGCGGTGATCTGAAAGCAGGTCGCGTGGTGGTTGTCGCCGGTTTCCAGGGCGTCGACGAGCACGGCAACATTACCACCCTCGGCCGTGGCGGTTCCGACACCACAGGCGTGGCACTGGCGGCTGCATTGAAGGCTGACGAGTGCCAGATCTACACCGACGTCGATGGTGTCTACACCACTGACCCGCGTGTGGTGCCGGTCGCTCAGCGTCTGGACAAGATCACCTTCGAAGAGATGCTGGAAATGGCCAGCCTCGGTTCCAAGGTGCTGCAGATCCGTGCGGTGGAATTCGCCGGCAAGTACAACGTTCCGCTGCGCGTACTGCACAGCTTCAAGGAGGGTCCGGGCACCCTCATTACTATTGATGAAGAGGAAACCATGGAACAGCCGATCATTTCCGGCATCGCTTTCAACCGCGATGAAGCCAAGCTGACCATCCGTGGCGTGCCAGACACCCCGGGCGTGGCGTTCAAGATTCTCGGCCCGATCAGTGCCGCGAACATCGAAGTCGACATGATCGTGCAGAACGTTGCGCACGATAACACCACTGACTTCACCTTCACCGTGCACCGCAACGACTACCAGGCCGCACAGACCGTGCTGGAAAACACCGCTCGCGAGATCGGTGCCCGGGAAGTGGTGGGCGACACCAAGATTGCCAAGGTCTCGATCGTCGGTGTCGGCATGCGTTCCCACGCAGGCGTGGCCAGCCGCATGTTCGAATCCCTGGCCAAGGAAAGCATCAACATCCAGATGATCTCGACGTCGGAAATCAAGGTTTCCGTGGTGATCGAAGAGAAGTACCTGGAACTGGCCGTGCGCGCCCTGCACACGGCTTTCGAACTGGACGCGCCGGCCCGTCAGGGCGAGTAATCCGTTCACCTGAAGGGCGCGGTCTGACCGCGCCCTTTATTTTTTGAATGGCGCGAGCCCTGAACTGTTCTTTTGCTCGCGCTGGTCAATACTCAGGCATGTAGGGCTACGATCGCTCCGGTTGTAGGTCGGGTGCCTTTTTTTTGCAGACTGTTGTCCCTGAAATGAAATGCGTGAGGAGAAAGGTATGCTGATTCTGACTCGTCGGTGCGCAGAAAGCCTGATTATCGGTGATGGCGAAATCACCGTGACCGTGCTCGGCGTCAAAGGAAATCAAGTGCGCATCGGCGTCAACGCCCCGAAAGAGGTTGCCGTGCACCGTGAGGAAATTTACCTGCGTATAAAGAAAGAGAAGGACGAAGAACCAAGCCATTAATTTTTATCGATTTTTATGTTTGCAAACGGGGAAGAAGGTGGTTAATATACGCCCCGTGTTGCGGAGAGCTGGCCGAGTGGCCGAAGGCGCTCCCCTGCTAAGGGAGTACACCTCAAAAGGGTGTCGGGGGTTCGAATCCCCCGTTCTCCGCCATTATTTGCTTAGTACGTTGTAATCTGGCTTTTTCTGTAAGTTCTTGAATTTATTAGAAAAAGTGGTTGGAATAGAGATTAGACGGGCTATAATGCGGCGCAACAAATGCACTCGTAGCTCAGCTGGATAGAGTACTCGGCTACGAACCGAGCGGTCACAGGTTCGAATCCTGTCGAGTGCACCATTTAAGAGTTGTTTATAGCAATATAAAGAACTCGGCTTCAGCCAGTTGTGGTCTGGTTTAAAAACACAAATGCACTCGTAGCTCAGCTGGATAGAGTACTCGGCTACGAACCGAGCGGTCACAGGTTCGAATCCTGTCGAGTGCACCATTTAAGAGTCGTTTGTAGCAATACAGGCGACTCGGCTTCAACCAGTTGTGATCTGGTCTAAAAACACAAAATGCACTCGTAGCTCAGCTGGATAGAGTACTCGGCTACGAACCGAGCGGTCACAGGTTCGAATCCTGTCGAGTGCACCATATTCAAGAAGCCCGCGTTTAACGCGGGCTTTTTGTTGCCTGCGATTTGGCTTTTCCTTTCACGCATCCCTTCTCGTCAAAATCGACTTGAGCACTGCGGCCTCGTTTCAGCTCATAGCGATAGCTCGTCGTCGACGTTCGAATATTCACCTTGTCCGGTTTGCCGAGCGCGCTCTCGACATCCTGTTGGCTCATGCCGGCAATCACTCGTTGATTGATGATTGCTGCGCGGCGCTGCCTGGCATCGATCAGGTTGCCGCATTTGTCCGCCAGGCGGCCAACGATGCCCGGTTCACGTCCCCTGATTGTCATACCGGATATTTCCTCATGGTTGTGTTCCGGCATGATCGGTACGACGGATCCGGGCGAGTAAGGGTGAACCTGTTGCTCTGAAAGCTGCTCGTCGCTCGCACAGCTCAGGGTCGTGAAGGTGATGCCGCCGTCGGCAGCCTCGCAGCGGTGAAGGGTGGTGGCGGCTCCGGCGAGTGGCAGGCAGAGCAGGCTGGCGACCACAAAAAGGCATGTTCTGGATAGCATTCGACGTCCTCCATGACGGTCTACGCTCAAGGGTAGTCGCTACATTTTTCAACGCCGGTGTGTTTTCTTTTCAAGATGAGTCGTCGCATCTGCACGGGTCAGGACAGCGCTCAACTTTGTCGCGCAAGCACTTGTTTCGACCGCGATTTTTTAACGTTTAAAACCGTCAGGCGGTGTATCATTGCGCCCGTCGGCCCCGCCGGGGCCTATGGAAAACCTCCATGGACTTACCCAGTAGTTACTCAGTAGCCCGTTTCACCAATCATGAATTGACTGATTGATCCTTCCGGCGTGCCCCGCTGCTGGGAGTGGAGTTCGCCTATGTCCGAAATCGAAGTAAAGAAAACCCAGGAAAGCCTGCAGGATCGCCTGGCTCAGGTCGTTGAGCTGCTGCAGCGCCAGAAGGTCGTCGAAGACCTGACTCATCGCCAGGAAGGCGCGCACCACGACCGGGTCGAGAACCTGGTTCACCGGCAGAACCTCGTCGAGCTGCAACGCAAACTCGATGATCTGCACTCCGCCGACGTTGCCTACATCCTTGAAGCCTTGCCGCTGGACGACCGTCTGACGCTCTGGCAACTGGTCAAGGCTGATCGCGACGGCGACATTCTTCTCGAAGTATCCGATTCCGTTCGTGAAACGCTGATCGCCGACATGGACGATCACGAGCTCCTGGCTGCGGCCAAGGACATGGACGCCGACGAACTTGCTGACCTGGCCTCCGAGCTGCCGCGAGACGTCGTCCATGAGCTGATGGAGACGCTCGACCAGCAACAACGCGAGCGCGTGCGTTCGGCCCTGTCCTATGACGAGGAGCAGGTCGGTGCGCTGATGGACTTCGAGATGGTGACCATCCGCGAGGATGTCAGCCTCGAAGTGGTTCTGCGTTACCTGCGTCGGCTCAAAGAGCTGCCGGGCCACACCGACAAACTGTTCGTGGTCGATTACGACGGCGTGCTCAAGGGCGTGCTGCCGATCAAGCGTCTGCTGGTCAACGATCCGGAGAAACAGGTTTCTGAAGTCATGGCCAGCGATCCGGTGAGTTTTCATCCGGACGAGGACGCCTATGACGCGGCTCAGGCGTTCGAGCGTTACGACTTGATCTCGGCCCCGGTGGTCGACAAGAACGGCAAGCTGATCGGCCGTCTGACCATCGACGAAATGGTCGACCTGATTCGTGAGGAGAGCGAAAGCGAAGTCCTCAACATGGCGGGTCTGCGCGAAGAGGAAGACATCTTCGCCTCAGTCTGGAAATCCCTGCGCAACCGTTGGGCGTGGCTGGCGATCAATCTCATCACTGCCTTTGTCGCGTCGCGGGTGATCGGTCTGTTCGAAGGCTCGATCGAGAAGCTGGTGGCGCTGGCGGCGCTGATGCCGATCGTGGCGGGTATCGGCGGTAACTCCGGTAACCAGACGATCACCATGATCGTGCGTGCCATGGCGCTCGACCAAGTCAGCACCGGCAACACCTCGCGTCTGATGCGCAAGGAGCTGGCGGTGGCGTTGATCAATGGTCTGGTCTGGGGTGGGGTGATCGGTGTGGTCGCCTACCTGCTTTACGGCAGTTGGTCGCTGGGTGTGGTGATGACGGCGGCGATGACTCTCAACCTGCTGCTCGCGGCGCTGATGGGGGTGTTGATCCCGATGACGCTGGCCAAAATGGGTCGCGACCCGGCGATGGGCGCCAGTGTGATGATCACGGCCATGACCGACAGTGGTGGCTTCTTCATCTTTCTGGGGTTGGCGACGATCTTCCTGCTCTGATTCGCTGCCATACAAAAGCCCGCCGAAATGGCGGGCTTTTTTGTGCCTGTGTAGTTATCTGTAGTGAGGGGATTTATCCCGATGGGTTGCGCAGCGACCCCGGAAGAGGGCCTGCTGCGCAGTCCGTCGGGGATAAATCCCCTCACCACAAAGTCTGCCTTGGATTGTCGTGATTAAAATCCGGGTAAAAAAAAAGCCAGCACTTAAGCTGGCTTGAGATGTTCGGCGCAACTCAGGACGCGTCTGCGGCCATCTCGGCGTCGTGAGCGATCAGCGACACCAGTGCGTTCTGTTGACGGTGCGACAGCTGACGGAAGCGTTGCAGCAGCTCACGCTCATGCAGCGAAAGCTCCGGGCTGTCCAGGCGCATGCTCAACTCTTCGCCCAGTGCACCTTCCTGAATAAGACTCTGCTCAAGGCGCGCAATGATTTCGGAGTTCATGCTGCGATGATGATTGCGAGCCACCTCGGCAATGCGTTCACGCATCCCGTCTGGCAGACGTACGACGAACTTGTCAGCCGTACGGCTGGAATAAATTGCCTGTTTCAATGGGCGCATATATTTAACCGGTTAGTTCAGGGGAGCGGTTCTCGGGATTGGCCGCAGGATGTGTGGTAGGACAAGCATCCGCGCCAAATGGTTCAACCTGAATTGTTAAGAGGCCCGCATCATGCCTCAAAATTGCCAGATCATTGGCGTCAATTCTGTGACAAATATTGAGCTGGGTAAAGGCGTAATGCCAGCACCAATTATCAGAAATGCGGACTGGTTTGAAAACTTTGCCTTGGTCCGCATCAATGACCGCTTCCGGGTGCACATCTGTTGATGTCCGAAGACGTCAGAACGTGCATGCTATGCGGCTTTCAATCCTTGTTCCTTACCTGTACAGGATAGTGGCAATTTGCCGATTTACTAGGGCAAACACCCGTTGGAGGGCGTTTTCAGGATGGATGGCAGGCTTATTTATCTGATGGGACCCTCCGGTTCAGGCAAGGACAGCCTGATCGAGGCCGCGCGTGAGCCTTTGCGTGAGTTGAAATGCGAAATCATCCGCAGAGTGATTACCCGATCAGCGGAATCGGTGGGTGAAGATGCCATCGGCGTGACGCCCGAAGAGTTCGAGCGACGCCAGCAAGCCGGGGACTTCTCGCTGGCCTGGCAGGCCAATGGGCTGGCTTATGGTATCCCGGCAGAAATCGACGAATGGTTGCGCGCTGGACGATCTGTGCTGGTGAACGGCTCACGCGCCAACCTGCGTCAGGCGCTTGAGCGCTATCCGACGCTGCTGCCGGTGCTGCTGACGGTCAAGGATGAGGTCTTGCGTGAACGCCTGCTCAGACGAGGGCGGGAGACGCCTGAGCAGATCGATGCGAGACTGGCGCGCAATGCGCTGTTCAAGGACAGAAGGGCAACTGACTTGCCCGTGCATATGATCGACAACTCGGGCGACCTGGCGGACGCCGTCAAGCAACTGCTGGGCTTGATCCGTCTTAACGCAGCACCGGATCAAACTTGATCCTGCGCCCGGCCACCAGGGCCAGCACAAACAACACCGCAAACACGCCGCAGCCAATCAGGGGCAGGGTGACTGAGGTTTCCTCGAACAGCGAAAAATGCACAACGCCACTCAATAAGGCGAGGATCAGAAATCCTGCGGCTGATCTGGACATGCTGTACTCCTGAAGATATTTCAAAAAACCAGACGTTCGGTGTCGCGCGTCGGCAGTGCATGCTCAGGCTCATTGACCGCCTGCGCCGCGTAGTCGCTCTGATCGCTCAGCACCGCCAACTGCGGCGCTCTCTGCACCTGCAAATAATGCGGCATACGCTGAGCCACCGGTTCAGCACTCTCTGGAACAAAATGAAAGCCAACCAAAACCGCCAGTGCGATAGCGTTTGCGAGCAGGAGAGTGCTGTTCATGGGGCGGACTCCGTTTGTGCTGTTGTGAGAACAGACAAAGCAGCCGTCGTGCCAACAGTCTAACCGCTGTGAAGTCCTTTAAAAACAAGGATTTGCAAGGGTTTTTCATAGGGAGAGGGTTGCAATCTGCAATGATGGCTTTTTGAGGTAGTGCAAATTGCACGGTAAATGTTCACGCAGCATTGCAAGGCGCCTGCCTACACTTAAAAAGCCCACGGACGACATGACAAATCAAGGGCTGGCCGTTAACATGCACGCCGTCCGTCGCGCCGTGTCCGGCCGCGATAACTCAGTGTCTCAGTAGCTCAATTGGATAGAGCATCCCCCTCCTAAGGGGAAGGTTGGCAGTTCGAACCTGCCCTGGGACACCATCATTCAGAGCCTCGCCAAGGCTCGCAAAAAAGCCCCGCACAGGATGATCTGGCGGGGCTTTTTCGTTTTCATTGCTGCTGTCTAGTTTGCCGCGCCACCCTCGGCTTTGCCTATTGAGATGCTTACTTGAGTTATGTGGCGGCGCCCGTTGACCGTATAGCTTTGTGCCTGCTCTTCTGATCCCGGCTTTCGCAACGCCAGTTGCGCAAACAGCCCGACTTTTTCATCGTAGCTACCAAACCAATTGATCAGTCTGGCGATAAAGCAGTCGTCGCCGATGATCACCGGGAAATCGGCGACGGGTTCAATCGCGTAATAACTTGCGCCGTAGCTGTAATAGTCATCGTCCCCCGGGCCTGATGAGGGGATTGGGCAGATGGGGGCCGAGTTCTTCGACTCCGTATTTCTTATCTTGGATAAACCTAGAATGAGTGCCTTTTGTAAGGTGGGGGTCAGTTCATAGGCTGTCGGATTGTCCTGATTCGCCTGAGTGCGAGGCACGTTCAGTTCATAACCATACTGCACCGTTATCGTGGGGACCTGATGATTGATCCGCAGGGGGTTGAGCAGATAGACCTTATCAACACCGTAAGCGCCATCTCGATAGGCGGCGTAAATTCTGTCATGCACCTTGATCCAGTTGACCGCTTGGTTGGCGCCGCGATCATTGGTGTAGAAAAGGGTGGTCTCGGCGTTGGGTTCGGTAGCAGCTTCGGCACCTCGTCTGGTGAACCTGCTTCCTGTGCCGCGCCAGGTTTCGGTGTACCAGAACAACCCGGTGCCGCCTGAGTAGGTTTCAACGATCAGGTCGCGCAATCCATCGCCATCCAGATCGGTAAGGGTGTAAGTCGTTTGACCCATTTCAGAGGCACCTGTGATGTTGGACGCATTTAATGCCTTCCATTCATCCAGGCTCACTCCTTTCGGGATCGTTTCGGGAAAATGCGTTTGCTCATCATCATCGGGAACACCGGCAAACGAAGTTTTATCAAGGCTTACCGTGAATGCACCTAGAGTCTTTTCCAGAGCAAACTCGGGATCAACCTTGCTCGCCGCCTCGATACGTTGCTGCAGCTCGACCATCGCCTGTCTGTCTATCTCGTCGGGCAAGTACGCCAGCGTATCGATCCATTGCGTTTGCAATGATTCGAGCCGTTCGCGATAGCGCTGATTAAGGCAACTGACATTTTCAACGCATTGATTGCGGGTCTTTAGCCAAAGGCGCTGAGCGCCTTTAAGCTCGGCCGTTTTATCTGGCGCTGACTTCATGAGTTTGCTGTATGCAGCACCCATCTGCGCATCCAGCTCATACAACCCTTTATCCGCACAAACAGCCTTCTCCACGGCACTCGCCGCTTTCGCACAATCCATTCCTCCCGCCATTGCCTGCTGAAAAAACAGCAGCGCACAGGCGGACACGATGCAACGTCCTTTGATGTACACGAGATAAACCCTGTAGTGAAAAGATGACCCGGCGCGCAGGGTAATCGCTGCACAAGGAATCTTGAACCCCTCCACTTCAGAGAACCCCACCCCTTGCCGATAACTCCTTCGGCGACCTCAGACTCGCGCGAAATCGCTTGATAGCATTTGGCCTCCAGCTATCATCTGCGCGCCTGTGAAAACGCCCCCGGTTCACCTACTTCAATTGCCTGGAAATCTTCGATGCTGTCGTATCACCAAAAGAGTTTTCTGATCGTCGATGATTTCTCGGATTTCCGCAGTTCCGTACGCTCGATGCTGCGCGAACTGGGGGTCAAGGATGTGGATACCGCCGATACCGGCGAGCAGGCGCTGAAGATGTGTGCGCAGAAGTCCTATGATTTCATCCTGCAGGATTTCCACCTCGGCGACGGCAAGAAGAACGGCCAGCAGGTGCTGGAAGACTTGATGTCGGAAAAGCTCATCAGCCATGAAGCGGTGTTTGTCATGGTCACGGCCGAGACCAGTCAGGCGATGGTGCTCAGTGCCCTGGAGCATGAGCCGGATGCCTACCTGACCAAGCCGTTCAACCGCTCCGGCCTGGCGCAGCGCCTGGAGCGTCTGGAGCAGCGCAAGACGTTGCTCAAACCGATTCTGCAAGCCCTTGATCGCGGTAAACCGGTCGAGGTGCTCAATGCCTGTATTGCGCTGTGCAAGCAGGACATCCGTTATTCGCCGCTGTGCCTGCGTTATCGCGCCGATGCGCTGCGCGACATGAACCAGAACGAAGCGCTTGAACGCCTCTACGACAGCATCATTGCTGATCGGCCGTTGCCGTGGGCATTTGCCGGGCTGGGCAAGTTGTTGTTCAAGCGTGGGCAAGTGGCGCAGGCCAAGGATGTTTACGAAAAGGCGCTGAAAGTGTTCCCGATGATGCCGGCGTTGTACGACGGCATGGCCGATGTGCTGGTCGCCGAGGGCGATACCAAAGGCGCGCAGCGGGTGCTGGAGGAGGCGATTCGTTTGTCGCCGCTGGCGGTGCGCCGGCAGGCGTTGCTCGGCAAACTGGCGATGGCCAACGAAGACTTCGACACCGCGTCCCGTGCCTATCGCCAGGCCGTGGCGCAGGGCGCGCAGTCGCGGTTCAAGGACCCGGAAAGCAACCTCGGTCTGGCTCATGCCTTGATCAGCAAGGGCAGTGAGCGCGGGCTCGACACGCGCACGCGGCTGGAGATCAACACCACGCTCAGCGCCGTCGCCAAAGAGAACCCGTCTGACCCCGGCCTGCAGATTCGTGCGCGGCTGATGAAGGCCACCAGTCTGCTGCTCAACGATGCCGAGACCGCCGACAAGCTCACCGAGCAAGCACTGATGCGCCTCGACGGCATGGAACAGTTCATGAGCCCTGAAGCGGCGCTGCTGGTCGCCAAGCAATTGCAGATGCTCGGTCAGGCCGAGGCGGGCACTTCGATGCTCAAGAGCTGTGCGGAGATCTACGGTGACGATCCGGCGGTGATGAAAGACATCGCCAAGCTCACCGACGACCCGACTATCCTCAGTTCGAGCAACGCCGCCGCCGACCTCAACCGTCAGGGCGTGCGCGTGTACAAGACCGGCAATCTGGTGGAGGCCCGCGAGGTGTTCCGCAAGGCGCTGAAGATGCAACCGAAGAACATCAGTATCGCGCTGAACATGGCCCAGTCGCTGCTGCATGGCACCGACACCAGTGTGCCGTCGGCGGAGCTGGAAGAATGTCGGGCCTGCCTGAAAATGGTCGGCCTGATGCCCGACACCGACGCGCGTTATGCGCGTTATCAGAAGCTGAAAAGCAAGGCGTTTGGCGAATGAACCAAGACGAGCAGGCGCTGGATTTCTCCACGGTGATCGCCTCCACCGTTCACGACATGAAGAACTCGCTGGCGATGCTGATGCAAGCCCACAGCCAGTGGCTGGCGCGCTTGCCCGAAGCGCAACGCGGTGGGGCGGAGCAGGGTGTGATCGACTTCGAGTTCGCCCACCTCAACGGCATGCTGGTGCAACTGCTCGGGCTGTACAAGCTCGGCGTCAACCAGTTGCCGCTGCAACCGGCGTATCACGAGCTGGATGATTTCATCGAGGCGCAACTGGCCGCGCATCAAGAGGTGTTCGCCAGTCGCGGGATCATTGCTACCTACGAAGTTGATCCGCTGAGCCCGCTGGGTTTCTTCGATCGCGAATTGGTTGCCTCGGTATTGGGCAACTGCATCAACAACGCGATTCGTTATGCCCGCGAGTCGCTGCTGATTACCGTCAGCGACGAGGCTGGGCAACTGGTGTTGAGCATCAACGATGACGGCGACGGTTACCCGGCAGCGATGCTCGAGCGTCAGGCCGATTACGTGCAGGGCATCAATCACAGCAGTGGCAGCACCGGGTTGGGTCTGTATTTCGCCAACCGGATTGCTGCGTTGCATCAGCGCAATGGCGTGGTCGGGCACACCGAAATTCGCAATGGCGGAGCACTGGGTGGCGGGGTGTTCAGCCTTTATCTGCCGTGACCCGGGTTTTTGTTTGACGCTGCTTGATATTCCGAACAGCCGGAGCCTATTTTGTACGGGTCGCCGCTTGCGGCTCGCACAATAACAAGGATTGCGTCATGACAACCGATGGCCAGCGTTCAC
This sequence comes from Pseudomonas sp. PS01299, assembly GCF_029960145.1. Taxonomy (NCBI): domain Bacteria; kingdom Pseudomonadati; phylum Pseudomonadota; class Gammaproteobacteria; order Pseudomonadales; family Pseudomonadaceae; genus Pseudomonas; species Pseudomonas sp. PS01299. The sequence goes on from NZ_JASCPO010000072.1 coordinate 18,881, forward strand.
TCGCACAGCGACTGACCGGCATTGATGAGATTGAATGTGTCACGCCGGATTTGAACGGCGTGCCGCGCGGCAAGGTGATGACCGCCGAGGGTTTCCTCGAAGGGCGGCGTTTGCAGATGGCACGGGGGGTGCTGCTGCAATGCATCATGGGCGGTTATCCGCCGGCGCGGTTTTACGGCAGCGATGACGGCGACCTCGCGCTGGTGGCCGAGCCGAGCATGATCCATCCCTTGCCATGGAGCGACGAGCCACGTGCCCTGGCCATCTGCGATGCCGACGAACTGAGCGGCGAAAGCTCCAACCTGTCGACCCGTGGCCAACTCAAGAAAGTCATCGCCCGTTACGCCGCACGCGGTCTGGCGCCGGTAGTGGCGACCGAGCTGGAATTCTTCGTCTTCGCGCCGAACACCGATCCGACTCAGCCGTTCCGTCCGCCAGTCGGCCTCGACGGGCGTCGCGAGGATGGGCAGTCGGCGTTCAGTGTCAGTTCCAACAATGGCCTGCGGCCATTCTTCAGCGAAGTCTATAAATGCATGGCAGCCCTCGGTCTGCCGCGCGATACCTTCATGCATGAAATGGGCGTCAGCCAGTTCGAGATCAACTTGCTGCACGGTGATCCGCTGTTGCTCGCCGATCAGACCTTCCTGTTCAAACACCTGCTCAAGGAAGTCGCGCTCAAGCATGGTCTGAGCGTGGTGTGCATGGCCAAACCGCTGGCGCACACGCCGGGCAGCTCGATGCACATTCACCAGAGCCTGGTCGAGATCGCCACCGGCAAGAATGTGTTCAGCGACGAGAGCGGCCAGCCGACCGCAATGTTCCGCCATTTCATCGGCGGGCAGCAGGCGGGCATGGCTGATTTCACCGCACTGTTTGCACCGAACGTGAACTCCTATCAGCGTCTGTGTCACCCGTATGCTTCACCGAACAATGCCTGCTGGTCCCACGACAATCGCGCCGCAGGGCTGCGGATTCCGGCCAGTTCGCCGGTGGCCCGACGCGTGGAAAACCGTTTGCCTGGCGCCGATGCCAACCCGTATCTGGCGATTGCCGCGAGTCTGGCCGCCGGCTTGCATGGCATCGAGCATGAGCTGGAGCCGACCGCAGCGATTCAGGGCGAATTCGAAGTGCCGGAGAATCTTTCGCTGCCGTGTACCCTGCATGCCGCGCTCGAGCGTCTGAAACGTAGCCAATTGGCCAGGGAACTGTTCGGACAGGAGTTCATCGAAGGCTACATCGCTTCGAAGACCATGGAGTTGACCAGCTTCTTTGATGAAATCACTCCCTGGGAACGGCGTGTTCTAGCAGCCCAGGCCTGACTAACTGTCGCCGTCGGGCTATCGTCTTGATAGTCCGATACTCACTGCAAGGAGCCGCTCGGAACGCCGATGCGCCAAATCTGGAAATCCTTTCGAGCGCTGTATTTCGCCTCGCTGATGATGTTGATCGGCTCGGGCCTCCTATCTACTTACCTGGCATTGCGCCTGGCTGCTGACCATGTCGACGGACTGTGGGTCGGTGCGCTGATGGCGGCCAACTATTTCGGCCTGGTACTGGGCGGCAAGATCGGTCACCGCTTGATTGCCCGGGTCGGCCACATTCGCGCTTATTCGGCGTGTGCCGGGATCGTCGGCGCGGCGGTGCTCGGGCATGGCCTGGTCGACTGGCTGCCGGCGTGGCTGGTGCTGCGGACCATCGTCGGTCTGGGCATGATGTGCCAATACATGGTGATCGAGAGCTGGCTCAACGAGCAGGCCGACGCCAACCAGCGTGGGCTGGTGTTCAGCGGCTACATGATCGCTTCGTATCTGGGGCTGGTGCTCGGTCAGTTGATTCTGGTCATGCATCCGGGCCTCGGCCTGGAGCTGCTGATGCTGGTCGCGCTGTGTTTTGCCCTGTGTCTGGTGCCGGTGGCGCTGACCCGGCGAATTCACCCGGCGCCACTGCATCCGGCACCGATGGAGCCGCGCTTCTTTATCAAGCGCGTGCCGCAGTCGTTGAGCACGGTGCTGGGGGCCGGTCTGATCATCGGCTCGTTCTACGGTCTGGCACCGCTGTATGCCTCGCAGCAGGGGCTGTCGACCGAGCAGGTCGGTCTGTTCATGGGTAGCTGCATTTTTGCCGGGCTGCTGGTGCAGTGGCCGTTGGGCTGGTTGTCCGACCGTTATGACCGGGCGCTGCTGATTCGCTGTTTTGCCGGGTTCCTGGCGGTGGCGGCGTTGCCGTTGGCGATCCTGCCGCAGGTGCCGCTGGAAGTTCTGTTTGTCGTCGGGTTCATGTGTTCGCTGGTGCAGTTCTGCCTGTACCCGCTGGCGGTGGCGTTTTCCAACGACCACGTCGAGGGCGATCGCCGGGTGTCGCTGACGGCGATGCTGCTGGTGACCTACGGTGTCGGTGCGAGCATCGGCCCGCTGCTGGCAGGTGTGCTGATGAAGCTGTTTGGCAGTCAGAGTCTGTACGCGTTTTTCAGTTTCTTCGCGCTGGTGCTGGTGTGGCGCATTCGCCCGAAAGCGGTGACCAATCTGCATCAGGTCGACGACGCGCCGCTGCACCACGTGGCGATGCCTGACAGCATGTCCAGCTCGCCGTTGGTGGCAGCACTCGATCCGCGAGTGGATGAGCAGGTGGTGCAGGAGCAGATGCAGACCACGGTTACGCCAGAACCGGAGCCGGAACCCGAAGTGCAGTCTGAAGCGGCGGTGGAAGCTGATCCGGCTGATGAGGGGGATAAACCGACGCCGGACATCAGTGGTGCCAGACCCTGAATCGGGTGAGGGTAAGGCTGTTCAAAGAATGATGCTTTAACTGTGGTGAGGGGATTTATCCCCGACCGGCTGCGAAGCAGTCGCAAAATCAACGCATGCGAAGTATCTGATACTGCGCATCGGCAGGTTTTGGGGGCGCTACGCGACCCATCGGGGATAAATCCCCTCGCCACAGGGATCTCCAGGCCAGGACGGGACAATGGAAATAGAAAAGGGCAGTCCCGCGAGGGGCTGCCCTTTCTATTTGCCTGTACGAATCACAGATCGTCTTTATCGAACCGGCGTGCTTCACGCTGCAACTGATAGACGAAGCGTTCGACGTTGCGCGCCGCCTGGCCGCTGATGTTGTGGAAACGCAGACCGGCGAAGGTGATGTTGAGCTTTTCTTCGAAGTGCAGATAACGCAGTTCGACCGAGATCGGTTGATTGCCAAACAGCGGGGTGGCGATCATGCGGTCATAGACCTGGCCCAGTTGCAGGCGGTCGGTGATGTCGCCTTCAAAGCGCAGCTTGCAACCGGTGGCGGAAATATCCAGCAGTTTGCCGTTGATCGGCGCTTTGAGCTTTTCGCCGCCGAGTTCGACGCTGACCAGGTCAGTCAGCTTCAGGGCTGCACGAAAGGCGTTGCGGCGCTGGTGGTAAACCACCTCGGTCGGCAGGTCACCGGTGTAGAAGCGATCGCCCTCGGATTCTTCGATGTTCAGCGTGCCGGTGCATTCCCAGGCGATGCGCACGCCCTCGTGGAAGCCTTCGACCTTGAACGGTTCGCCCGCCTGCAGAAAGCGCTCGCCATCGCGCGGGATCATCTCGTCCAGGGCAATCGTCGCGGTATCGCGGTCGACCTTGATCAGGTAGCTCTGGAAACGCTGGCTGCGCTCGTGGAACGTGATGATCAGTGGATCGTGGCTTTCTTGCAGCTGGCGCAGGTTGCTGGAGATTTCCAGGGGCGTGGTCAGCACCTTTGGTGGCTGCGGACTATCATCCGCGCTTAGGGCGTTTGGCACGTTTTCTCAATCTCCAGACAAAATTTGACTACGACTAGCCAGCATTTTGCCAGCATGTTTCGCGGGTTGATAGTGCAGGCACATCGAATGGCTCACGCCTGGCTGAGCGTACGCGGCTTGGTGGGTTTGGCGAAAGTGCCCGAGGCGTCATACAACGCTGGCGGCTCGCCCCCGGTGAGGATTTTCAGCTGATTGGCCGTGGCGGCCTGCTGAATCTGGATCGACTGGCCGTTCTTGACGTTCGCCGCCTGGCACTGGGCAATCAGGTCGGTCAACACGTCGCTCTGGGCCAGCAACTGGTCGCCAATGCTCGAGTGGCTGGCCAGTTGCTCCAGGCCCTGACGGTCGAGCGGCAGGTTGAGGCTGGCGAGGATTTCGCTGCGCTTGCGGCCATGCTGTTCAAGCAAAATGATCAATGCCTGTTTGCGCGCCAGAATGTCTTCGAGCAAAGGCATGTCGCGACCGTGCAAAGCGAGGGACTCGGTTTGCAGCAACTCCAGCAATTGTTGAGCTGGAGCAAAGTCGTCGGTGATCAGTTGCAATAAATTAGTGTCGTGCATGGCTGGCCTTGGGTTTTAAGCGTCCAAAAGCCTGGCGCCGGCAAAAGCCTAGCGCTGGGCTTCGAAGTTGAGCAGTTTGCTGGCTACACGGTTGCTGTCGACTTTATAGCTGCCATCGGCAATCGCTGCTTTCAACTCGGCCACCCGGGCTTTGTCGACGGCAGGCTGATCGCGCAGCTTGTCAGTGACCTTCTGCAACTGTTGAGCCTCATTGCTGAGGTGTACCGATTCCCCGCTTTTTGCGGTACTGGCCGTTTCGGCCTGGGTATTCAGCGGCGCGGAGGTGCCGGATTCGGCGGTTTCCTTGGCGTTGCTGGTACGTGTACTGCCCGTAAGTGACGAGGAGCTGTTCAAACGGCTGAAATCGATGACCATGTTAAAAACCTCTGGGAATTTGGACGCTTGCCATGTTCTCGGCCATTCCCTGGAAAACTTTAGGCTCACTTTGCAATGAGCTGCATGTGCCGAAGCGTGTTCTGCTGCGGCACAGTTTAGGGAAGCATCGAGGCCGGCGCCAGTTTTCTGCCTGAGCGTTTTACATGGCCACTTCCACCTGGCCCGGCGCGATGACCTGCGCCTTGATCACCCGGTTGGAATTGAGGTTTTTCACCCGGATCTGTTCTTTCAAACCGCCATTGGCCAGGGCTTCGCCGGGCATGCGCACAGCGAGCGTACCGCTGCGGGCGATGATGACCACCTGATCACCCTTGCGCACCACTTCAGCCTGTTCCAGATGCACCAGGGTAATCACCTGATCGGCGACCGTTGGTCGGGTCAATTTCTGCCCGATGGCTTCATCCACCGACGTCAGGAAACCCTGATTGATCTGGCTGATGTCGCGTTCACGCAAGGTCACATCCTGCGGCTCGATAATTCCGGCGCGTTTCAGCGGGCGGGTGGTGGTGACAATCTCGCGAAACAGGCGGACTTGAGCGGGCACGAACACCGTCCACGGCGAGCTTCCCTCGCACCGGACCTTGACCGTTACCCGGCCCAGCGGACGGGCCGGACTCTCCAGCGACGCTGTCAATTCCTTGTCGCACATAGGCATGCGCATACGCGGGTCGAGCTGGTTGACCTCGATTTCGTAGCGGCCTTCCGTTTGACTGGTAGCCAGATAGTCTTCTACGGTGAACTCAAGAAAGCCTTGGGTGACGCCGATAAGCATGTCAGGCAAGGTAACCGTATCAGCACCGGCAGGGCTGCCAGCGAAGAAGAAGCAGACGGCAGACACCGCGCACAGCGCTTTGCGGGTGCGGGAGGTCAGGCGTCGGAAAAATGTCGTTTGAGCGTTCATACGAGTTAAAAAGCAAGCGCCGTGCCGTTTAGCAATGAATGTGCGTCGCAACAACACTTGGCGTTGGTGTAGGAGTCTGGGCATGGCTGGTGTAATGGATTCGGTGAACCAGCGCACGCAACTGGTAGGGCAGAATCGCCTGGAGCTGTTGTTGTTCCGTCTTGACGGTCAGCAGCTCTACGGCATCAACGTGTTCAAGGTGCGGGAAGTGCTGCAATGCCCGTCGCTGACGTTGATGCCCAAGTCCAGTCCTGTCGTGTGCGGGGTGGCGAATATCCGGGGGGCGACCATTCCGATCCTTGATCTGGCAATGGCGACCGGTTCCGGGGCGTTGAAAGACAAGAACAGTCCGTTCGTGATCATCACGGAGTACAACACCAAGACCCAGGGTTTCCTGGTTCGCTCGGTGGAGCGCATCGTCAACATGAACTGGGAAGAGATCCATCCGCCGCCCAAGGGCACGGGGCGCGATCACTACCTGACGGCTGTGACTCGGGTCGACAATCAGTTAGTCGAAATCATCGATGTCGAGAAGGTGCTGGCGGAAGTGGCGCCGACGCCCGAGGCGATTTCGGTCGGTGTGGTCGATGTTGAGACCCAGAGCAAGGCGTTGTCGCTGCGGGTGCTGACGGTCGATGACTCGTCGGTGGCGCGCAAGCAGGTCACGCGTTGCCTGCAGACGATCGGGGTTGAAGTGGTGGCGCTGAACGACGGCAAGCAGGCGCTGGATTACCTGCGCAAGCTGGTCGAAGAGGGCAAGAAGCCGGAAGAAGAGTTCCTGATGATGATTTCCGACATCGAGATGCCGGAGATGGACGGGTACACCCTGACGGCGGAGATCCGCAGCGACCCGCGCATGCAAAAGCTTCATATCATCCTGCATACTTCGTTGTCGGGGGTATTCAATCAGGCGATGGTCAAGAAAGTCGGTGCCGATGACTTCCTGGCCAAATTCCGTCCTGATGACCTGGCATCCCGGGTAGTCGACCGGATCAAAGCAGCAGATATCAGCTAGGGACCTTTTGTCCCTGGCGGTCAACACGATTTAAGAGGCGGCATCATTGTCTACGGGTAATTTGGATTTCGAACAATTCCGGGTCTTCCTGGAAAAAGCCTGTGGCATTTTGCTCGGTGAAAACAAGCAGTACCTGGTCTCGAGCCGTCTCAACAAACTGATGGAGCAGCAAGGCATCAAGTCCCTGGGTGAGCTGGTACAGCGCATCCAGACCCAGCCGCGCAGCGGTTTGCGCGAGCAGGTGGTCGATGCCATGACGACCAACGAAACCCTGTGGTTTCGGGACACCTATCCGTTTGAAGTCTTGAAGAACAAGGTGCTGCCCGAGGCAATCAAGGCCAGTCCCAACCAGCGTCTGCGGATCTGGTCGGCGGCGTGCTCGTCGGGTCAGGAACCGTATTCGCTGTCGATGTCGATCGATGAGTTCGAGCGCAGCAACCTCGGTCAGTTGAAGATGGGCGTGCAGATTGTTGCCACGGACTTGTCCGGCAGCATGCTGACCAACTGCAAGACCGGCGAGTACGACAGCCTGGCGATCGGTCGCGGTTTGTCCGCCGATCGTCTGCAGCGCTACTTCGACCCGAAAGGGCCGGGGCGCTGGGTGATCAAGGCGCCGATCAAGAACCGGGTGGAATTCCGTTCGTTCAACCTGCTCGACAGCTACGCGAGTCTGGGCAAGTTCGACATCGTGTTCTGCCGCAACGTGCTGATCTACTTCTCCGCCGAGGTGAAGAAAGACATCCTGTTGCGCATTCACAGCACGCTGAAGCCGGGCGGGTACCTGTTCCTTGGCGCGTCCGAAGCGCTGAACGGTCTGCCGGATCATTACCAGATGGTCCAGTGCAGCCCGGGGATCATTTACCAGGCGAAGTGATTGCATCGGCAACACGAGAAACGGGAGTCCTTGGGGGCTCCCGTTTTTTTGTGCCTGAATTATCTCCCTCACACACCACAAATCCCCTGTGGGAGCGGGCTTGCTCGCGAAGGCGGTGTGTCAGGAAAACAAATACTGACTTAGATGACGCTTTCGCGAGCAAGCC
>NZ_JASCPO010000073.1:0-26385 GCF_029960145.1 Pseudomonas sp. PS01299
GGCGCCGGTTCAGTCAACTCATCATCGACTGAACCGGCGCCTTCGCGAGCAAGCCCGCTCCCACATGGGTATTGCGTGTTACTTGTTGAGCAGTTCCAGACGCTCACGAATCGAAGCTTCGATTCCCGCTTCGTCCAGCCCGCACTCGGCCAGCATCTGCGCCGGTTTCGCGTGTTCGACGTAAATGTCCGGCAAGCCCAGATGCAGCATCGACTTGAGGATATTCTCGCGCGCCAGGAACTCGCTGACCGCGCCACCGGCACCGCCCATGACCGCGTTCTCTTCGATCGTCACCAGCAATTCGTGGTTGCCGGCGATTTCGCGCACCAGTGCCTCATCCAGCGGCTTGACGAAGCGCATGTCGACCACGGTCGCATCCAGCTTCTCGGCGACTTTCAGCGCTTCGGTCAGTTGCACGCCGAACACCAGCAAAGCGACTTTGCTGCCCTGGCGGCGGACGATGCCCTTGCCGATTTCGATCGGCTCGAGATCCTTGTCGATGGTCGCGTTCGGGCCGGTGCCACGCGGGTAGCGCACCGCCGCCGGGCCGTTGTACAGGTGGCCGGTGGTGAGCATTTTGCGCAATTCGTTTTCATCGCTTGGGGTCATGATGACCATGCCCGGAATGCAGCGCAGGTAAGACAGATCGAAGCTGCCGGCGTGAGTTGGGCCGTCTTCACCCACCAGACCGGCGCGGTCGATGGCGAACAGCACGTCGAGGTTCTGCACCGCGACGTCATGCACCAACTGGTCGTAGCCGCGTTGCAGGAACGTCGAGTAGATCGCCACCACCGGTTTTGCGCCTTCGCAGGCCATGCCGGCGGCGAACGTCACCGCGTGCTGTTCGGCAATCGCCACGTCGAAGTAGCGCAGCGGGAAACGTTCGCTGAACGCCACCAGATCCGAGCCTTCCTTCATCGCCGGGGTGATCCCGACCAGACGCGGGTCAGCCGCGGCCATGTCGCACAGCCATTCGCCGAACACCGCCGAATACTTCGGCCCGCCGGCCTTTTTCGGCGCAGCGGCCGGGGCGTCGAGCGGTTCGAGCTTGGTGATCGCGTGGTAACCGATCGGGTCGACTTCCGCCGGGGCGAAGCCTTTGCCTTTCTTGGTGACGATGTGCAGGAACTGCGGGCCTTTCAGATCGCGCATGTTGCGCAGGGTGGCGATCAGGGTCGGCAGGTCGTGGCCATCGATCGGGCCGATGTAGTTCCAGCCCAGCTCTTCGAACAGGGTGCCGGGAACCAGCATGCCTTTGGCGTATTCTTCGGTGCGACGGGCGATTTCCCAAGCGCCGGGCAGGCGCGACAGGACTTTCTTGCTGCCCTCGCGCATGCTCGCGTAGGTGCGGCTGGAAAGAATCTTCGCCAGATAATTGGACAGGCCACCGACGTTGCGCGAGATCGACATGTCGTTGTCGTTGAGGATCACCAGCATGTTGGCGTTGACTTCCGGCGCGTGGTTCAGCGCCTCGAAGGCCATGCCGGCAGTCAGCGCGCCGTCACCGATCACCGCAATCGCCTTGCGATCGCTGTTTTGCAGGCGGGCGGCAATTGCCATGCCCAGCGCTGCGCTGATCGAGGTGCTGGAGTGGCCGACGCCAAAGGTGTCGTACTCGCTCTCGGCGCGACGCGGGAAGGCGGCGATGCCGTCCTTCTGACGCAGGGTTTCCATGCGCTGGCGGCGACCAGTGAGGATCTTGTGCGGATACGCCTGATGACCGACGTCCCACACCAACCGGTCATCCGGGGTGTCGAAGACGTAATGCAACGCGATGGTCAGCTCGATGACGCCCAGGCCGGCCCCGAAATGCCCACCGGTCTGACCGACCGTGTAGAGCAATTCCAGGCGCAACTCATCGGCCAGGGTTTCCAGCTCGGCTTCGCCTAACCGGCGCAGGCCGTCCGGCGTGTTCGCGCGGTCGAGCAGGGGCGTGGTCGGGCGCTTGCGGGGAATCTCATGAAACGTCGTGGGCATCAGGCGAATCGTTATAGGTATAAAAGATGCGGCAGTTTACCTGATGCATCGCCCCCTGCCCACGCGTTGGTCTTTTTTGGCAGGTTGGCGTTCAGTTGCGCCGCTCGACGATATACCGGGCCAGGTCGCGCAAAGGCTCGGCTGCCGCGTCAAACGGTCGCAGCGCGTGCAGGGCCTGATCGCGCAGTTCCAGAGCGTAGGCTTTGGCCGCGTCCAGCCCCAGCAAGGCCGGGTAGGTCGGTTTGTCGCGGGCGATGTCGGCGCCCTGGCGTTTACCGAGGGTTTCGGTATCGCTTTCGACGTCGAGAATGTCGTCCTGCACCTGGAAGGCTAGACCAATGGCCTGTGCATAAGTCTGCAGGGCTTTGAGCTCATCCTGCTCGGCTCGGCCGCTGGCCAGGGCGCCGAGTTTGACGCTGACTTCGATCAGCGCGCCGGTCTTGTGCCGGTGCATCTGCTCCAGTGCTTGCTGATCCAGCTTCAAACCGACCGAACCGAGGTCGATGGCCTGACCGCCGACCATGCCCGCCGGGCCTGCCGCGTGCGCCAGCGCCGTGACCTGTTGCAGACGGATGTCGGCGTCGAGGCTGCTCAGGCGCGGGTCGAGCAGGGCGCTGAAGGCCAGGCTCTGCAAGCCGTCACCGGCGAGAATCGCACAGGCTTCGTCGAATTTCTTGTGGGTGGTGGGCTGGCCGCGACGCAGATCGTCGTCGTCCATCGCCGGCAAATCGTCGTGCACCAGCGAATAGGCGTGGATCAGCTCCACCGCGCAGGCCGCGCCGTTGGCTTGCTCAGCCTTGCCACCGAGCGCTTCGCACGCGGCGTAGGCCAGCAGCGGGCGCACGCGTTTGCCGCCGATCATCACGCTGTAGTGCATTGCCTCATACAGGCGCGACAGTTCCGGCAGTGGAGCCTTGAAGAGGATTTCCAGTGCCGCATTGACCCGCGCCTGACTGGTCGCCGAATACGCCGCAATCATTCTGGCTGTTCCGCGTCGAAGGGTTCCTCGGCGAGTTCGCCATCGCGCTCCAGCAGCACTTGCACCTTCTGCTCGGCCTGGGCCAGCGCTGCCTGGCAGTCACGGGTCAGGCCGATGCCCTGCTCGAAAGCGGTCAGCGAGTCTTCCAGCGACAATTCACCGTTCTCCAGACGCTCGACCAGTGTTTGCAGGTCGGCGAGGGACTGTTCGAAATCCAGTGCAGCTTTTTTGCGGGCCATGGCGGCGATTTCCGGTTGACGTTAAACCGGCGCGACACTAGCAGATAGGGGGTTTATGGGCAAATGAGCGGGGCGCGGCCGACCCTTATCCCCTCACTACAGATGCCAGTGGTCAGTTTGAGGAATCGCCCGGGTAATTGATTTTGTAGCGGGTACTCCGTCCCCCCCCCGGCATTCTTTGCAGGCAGCCCTTTTCCAGCAGTTCCGCCAGATGGCGGGTTGCCGTGGCTTTCGAGACCTTGGCCACCGCCTGATACTGTGCCGCGCTGATGCCGTGCTCGAAACCTCGTTCTCCACCGTCGAGCAGGCGATTGAGCACTTTACTCTGTTCCACCGACAGTTCGGATTCACGGTGTGCCTGCCAGAAGCGTGTTTTGCCCAGCACGCTTTCGATCCGTGCGATGGCTTGCTGCAGACTGCGTAAAAGCGTCTGCAGAAACCAGGTGAGCCATTGGGTGACGTCCAGCGTGGCCTTTTGGCTGGCCTCGAGCACTCGGTAGTAGCCGTTGCGGTCATCCAGAATGCTGGCCGACATCGCGTAAAAGCGGATCGCCTGGGCTTCACCTTGCGCCAGCGCCAGATCGGTAAGGGTGCGAGTAAGGCGACCATTGCCGTCATCAAACGGATGCAGCGTGACAAACCAGAAATGCGCGATGCCGGCACGTAGCAAAGGATCAAGCGCTGTTTGATGCTGGCTGGCCTCGAACCAGGCGAGAAATTTATCCACCTGTCGCTCGAGACCTTGGCGCGGAGGGGCCTCGAAATGCACAGTGGGCCGGTCGAGACGACCGGAAACTACCTGCATCGGCTCCTCGCCGCGAAGCGCACCGACATGCATTGATCGTGCGCTGAAGTCGCTTTCCTGATCCGGAAACAACCATCGATGCCATTCCAGCAGTCGATCCAGCGTCAGTGGTTCAGCGAAGCGTCGGGTGGCGTCGAGCATCAGTTGTGCCAAGCCTTCGCTGCGTTGGCTGACTTTATCGCCGTCAGACAATTCCAGCCCCAGGCGTCGAGCCAATGACGAACGCACCGAGCCGACATTCAACTGCTCACCCTCAATGGCCGAAGAGGTCACGATGTTTTGCAGCAGTGCGTCGAGTTCGGTCTGAGCGCTCAGGGAGTTGCCCACGGATCCGGCCATGCCCATCAACTGACCTTGTGCCTGAACGCATTCACGCAGCAGCGGCGCCAGACGTTCTGCCTGCCAGTTGAAGTCGGGCCAATCCGGCTGCTGCCAGATCCATTGAGTGGTCATCGGTTACTGCCTGTAATAGGGGCGTGAGCCGAATAGAAATGCTATTCGGCTCATTTAGTGAGCCGAATATGACGGCTATTCGGCTCACAGTCCACCCGTACGGCGTGATTCCCACAGCAAATCCAGATGTATCCGATTGTTAAAAAACTGCCGAATCGCTAATCTTCGCGCCTTCTACGACCCGCTGGTCACGGGGTCTTTCAGACGAAACGCAGTTTCCACCGCTGTGAAGTACCGAGGATCGGGTGCAAGGTTTCGTTCAGGCATGGCAGGAGGCACTACATGCGTTCATTTCTTTTGTTGCTGATCGGTTTGGCCTGCGCGCCTGCGCTGTGGGCGGCGCCGACTGCCGAGCTGTCTGAGCCATCCGGTGGCTGGCGTTACAACGGTCTGCTCGACCGCAGTGAAAACCCGCAAGTCGCCTATCCCACGCCGCCGATCGATCGCGGCATTCAGCGCAATCGCACGATGATTCAGGGCCAGCTCAAGGCCATCGGCAATCAGCGCGGGCCGCACACGCTGGCGGTCAACGGCAATCCATTGAATCTGTACACCGACGATGACGGGCGATTCGCCCGGCCGTATGCGTTCGGCGCGGGTTCCAACAGTGTCGAAGTGCGCAGTGCCGAGGGCCAGTCGCTCAAGCGCGTGCAGTTCTATGAAGCGAACAACCTGCGCACCCCGGCGAAGATCCGTGTGGTGCTCGGCTGGGACGATCCCAAGGCCGAGCTCGACCTGCACATCATCACCCCGGACGGCCAGCACGCGTTTTTCGCCCATACGGCGTTGACCAACGGTGGCGGTCTGGACCCGGATGGTGTCGATGGCCCCGGCCCGGAAATGTTCACCATGACCGCGCCGCTGCATGGCACCTATCTGGTTTACGTCAACTATTGGGGCAACTTCGGCGACGGCGGCTATAACTTCGAGGAGGCCAGCAATCAGAACGAGGTCATCACCTCGCAAATCACGCTGGTGCTCAACGAAAACACGGTCGACGAAAAACGTGAAACGTTCATCGTGCCCCTGCGGGCGATCGGTGATCTGCTGCTGGTCAAGACTTTCAACTATTAAGCATCCCGCACCACGGATGAACTTCGGGTTTTGTGAACATGAGTGATAACGCTGCTTCTCCGGCCGTCCCGACACCTGCCGGCCAACCTTCCCGGCGCTGGCCAGCGCTGCTGATCGGCCTGGTTCTGGTGGCCGGAGTGGCCGGTGGTCTCGGCTGGCTCCTGCACAAGCCCAAGGTGCCGGCGGCGGCACTGGCCAGCGACAAGCTCGGCCTGAGTCGTCCGGATGCGCTGCTGGAAACCCGCTCCTTGAGCCAGTTGCCCAAGGACCTGCTGACGGTGCCGTTCCTCAAGGCCACGCTCACCGAGGATTTCGTCTTCTATTACGAAACCCACGCCGATCGCCTGGGGCTAATCGGCAGCCTGCGCCGGATCATCTACGAACACGACCTGAAGCTGCAGGACAGCCTGATCGAGCAGCTTTTCGATCAACCGGCCGACGTCGCGTTGTGGCGCGGTGCGGATGGCCGGCTCAAGGATTTCCTGCTGGTGATGGATCGCGGCGGATTGGCGAAACTGCTCGAACCGTTGGCGAAAGTGGCGTTGGACGATTCGCAACTCAGCGTCTTCGGCAGCCTCAAGGTCGGCGGTGACGAAGTACCGCTGTACCAGCTCAGCTACAACGCCAGCAAATCGCTGCTGTTCGCGTCGCGCGGCGACAAACTGGTGGTGCTGTCCAACCCGAACAAATATTACGACCCGGCCAGTGGCGAATCGGAAGAGTCCGGGCATGTCTCGCCGCAAGCGCTGGCAGCGCTGCTCAACGGCGACAAACTGTTCCCCGAGGCTTTCGGTCTGCCGGCCAAGGCGCCGGAGATCAAACAGCGTCTGTCGGTCAATTCCAGCGTCCTTGCGATGGGCTATCAGCGCTTCATCCCGAACTTCGCCGGGCTGCGTTTCGACATGGACGACAAGGGCTGGCACAGCTACCTGGCCATGGATGAACTGGATAACCAGCCGGACTTCGATTTCAAACCGGTGTGGCAAGCCATGCCGCTGGGCGCCAGTGCCTGTGTGACTCTGCCGGTGGCGGCCGAGCCGCAGAAACCGCTGCTGGTGAAACTCGGCGCCGACGAAGCGGTGGCGCAGAAACTCACCGAACACGTGGCTGGCGCGGCGGGCCTGTGCTGGTACGCCGATTCGCGGTTGTACACGCCGTTGCTGGTTGCCAGCCTGAAGGACGAGGACAGCGGCAAGCTCGATGGCGACCTGGGCACGTTGTTCGGTTCGATGGTGGGCGCCTACGAGACGAATGTCGATGAACACGCATTCCCGGTGGTCGAGAAACAGGAAGGCCAGAGCCATGTCTGGCAGCGTCAGGTCAGCTCCAATTTCGGCCCGTACGCCGCCAAGACTGCCGAGAACCCGGACGCCATCAGCGGTAAAGCGTTCATGAAAGTCAGCCTCGCCCGTCACGGTTCGACGTTGCTGTTTTCCCTCGACGACAAACTGGTGGACAAGGCCCTCGGTACCCTCGACAAACGCTTCCCGCCGATGGCTGACGTGCTGCCGAAGGATGTGCTGATGCCGATCTACTTCGGCCCGGATTCGATGGCGCAACTGATGCAGCAGGAAACCCTCGACAGCCTGCCGCAGGACATGGAGCCGGTGTTCTACAACGCCGCGCAAACCTACCTGATTCCGAAACTGCGCACCCTCGGCGGCTACGGCAAATACGCCCTGACCCTGCCGGAAGGCAGCGAGCCTGACGGCCACTGGCAATGGCTGCCGCTGGAGTGGAAAGCGCTGTGACGACACTGATCCGCAGCCTCGGCCTGCTCGCGCTACTGCTCAGCGCGGGCGCCCGAGCCGTCGAAACGCCGGCGCTGGATCCGGCGCAGTCCCAGGTGTTCCGCGCCTGGTTCGTGCGCATCGCTCAGGAACAACTGAGCCAGGGCCCGAGCCCGCGCTGGTATCAGCAGGACTGCGCAGGCCTTGTGCGTTTCGCCGCCAACGAAGCGCTGAAAGTCCACGACGACAAGTGGCTGCGCAGCAATGGCCTGTCCAATCGCTACCTGCCGCCGGAGCTGACGCTCAGCGACGAGCAGCGCAAGCTCGCCCAGCAATGGCAGCAGGGCGGCGGCAAGGTCGGGCCGTACGTCAACGCGATCAAACTGATTCAGTTCAACAGCCATCTGGTCAGCCGCGACGTGTCCCAGGCGCGCCCCGGCGACCTGATGTTTTTCGATCAGGGCGACGACCAGCACCTGATGATCTGGATGGGCCGCTACATCGCCTATCACACCGGCACGACCACCCCCACTGACAACGGCATGCGTTCGGCAAGCCTGCAGCAACTCATGACATGGAAGGACACCCGATGGATACCCGACGCAGCCAACCCCAACTTCATCGGCGTCTATCGACTGAACTTTCTCTCCCAATGACCGGTGCCCGCATGCTGCGACTCTGCGCTCGAATTCCTCTGCTGCTGGCGCTATTGCTGCCATTGGCGACCGTCAATGCTGAAGATTCGGTGGAGCCGAGCGGCTACACGCCGGTCACCGGTGAAAGCTTCTTCCTGCTGGCCGACAGCAGTTTCGCCGCCGACGAACAGGCGATGGTGCGTCTCGAAGCACCGGGCCGCGACTACCGCCGTTTCCGCATGGAGCCGTACGGCGGCGCCGACATTCGCGTGTACCGCATCGACAAGCCGCTGGATTTTCTCAAGCGCCAGAAGAACCTGCACCGCGTGGTCAGCGACGGCCAGTTCAAGGGCGAAGGCCTGTCCAACACCCTCGCGTACCTGTGGGACAACTGGTACCGCAAATCGCGGCGGGTGATGCAGCGCGCGTTCTCCTACGAGTCGCGCAAGCAGGTCACCGAGGAAGTGCCGGAACTGAAGATGGGCAACGCCATCGCCGCGCCGACGCCGTACGACGCGCAGCCGCAATTCGCGCTGATTCCGGGTCTGCCGGTGGTCAGCCAGTTCCGTTATCCGCTGTGGCAAGCCAAGCCGATCCAGCCGCCGGCCGGGGTCAATCTGGCCGGGTCTTCCAGCGAGTTCGTCAGCGTTGCGCCGGGTAACGTGTACATCCCGTTGGGCAACCTGAAGCCGGGCCTGTACCTGGTCGAAGCGCTGATCGGCAAGTACCGCGCGACCACCATGGTCTTCGTTTCCAACACCGTGGCGGTGAGCAAAATTGCCGGCGATGAATTGCTGGTCTGGGCCGCACGCAAACACGAAGGCAGTTCGGTGCCGAAGGTCAATGTGCTGTGGACTGACGGCCTCGGCGTGATGAGCAGCGGTGCCACTGATGCCGATGGTTTGCTGCGGCTGAAACACGTCAGCCCCGAGCGTTCGTTCGTGATTGGCGAGGACGAAGAGGGCGGGGTGTTCGTCTCGGAAAACTTCTATTACGACAGCGAAATCTACGACACCAAACTCTATGCGTTCACCGACCGACCGCTGTATCGCCCGGGGGATTGGGTGTCGCTGAAAATCGTCGGTCGCGAGTTCAAGAATGCGCGGGATTCGGTGCTGCCGGGCGCTGCTGACGTCAACGTCAGTGTGCTTGATGCCACCGGCACCGAGCTGCAACGCCTCGACCTGAAACTCGATTCCAAGGCCGGTACCCAGGGCCGCTTCCAGTTGCCGGATAACGCTGTGGCCGGTGGTTACGAGATCCGCTTCAACTACAAGGATCAGGCCTACAGCAGCGCTTTCCGTGTGGCCGAGTACATCAAGCCGCACTTCGAAATTTCGCTGAATCTGGCCAAGCAGGATTACCGCACCGGCGAGCCGGTGAAGGGCAGTCTGGTGCTGCTGTACCCGGACGGCAAACCGGTGGCCAACGCCAAACTGAGCCTGAGCCTGCGTGCCCAGCAACTGTCGATGGTCGACAATGAGCTGCAATACCTCGGGCAATTCCCGGTGGAGTTGACCAGCACCGAACTGACCACTGACAGCAAGGGCAACGCGACCCTCGACCTGCCGGCCGCCGACAAACCGAGCCGTTACATGCTCACCGTGTTTGCCAGCGATGGCGCGGCGTATCGGGTCAAGACCACCAAGGAAATCCTCATCGACCGTGGCGCCGCGAGCTTCCGCCTGAGTGCGCCGCAACGTTTCAGCGCAGTCAACGACAAAGTCGCGTTCAGCTACGCCAACGAGGGCGGCAGCGAGCAGAGCAAAGCCGTGACCCCAAGCAGCTACAGCTGGGTGCGTCTGGAAGACCAGAGCACTGGCGAAGGCAAACTCGCGGCGACTGACAAAGGCTTTAGTCTGGCCTTTGAACGTCCGGGTACTTACAACCTGACGCTGAAAGATCAACACGGTCGCGTCCTCGGCGCCACCGGCCATTCGGTCACCGGCGACGGTGTCAAAGCGGTGCCGGGCACTGTGGAAATCGTCCTCGACAAGCCCGAGTACAAGGCCGGCGATGAAGCGCTGGCACTGATCACCTTCCCGGAGCCGGTCAGCGATGCACTGCTGTCGCTGGAGCGCGACAAGGTCGAAGCCACCGCGCTGCTGGCCAAGGGCGGCGACTGGCTGAAACTGGAAAAACTCAGCGACACCCAATACCGCGCGCGCATTCCGGTGAAGGACAACTTCGCGCCGAACCTGACCTTCTCGGTGCTCTACACCAAGGGCGGGCAGTACAGCTTCCAGAACGCCGGGATCAAAGTGATTGCCCCGCAAATCGACGTGGCGATCAGCACCGACAAACAGGTGTATCTGCCGGGCGACACGGTGACCGTCGACCTGACTACGCAGTTCGCCGGTAAAGCAGTTCCGGCGCATCTGACGGTGAGTGTTGTCGATGAAATGGTCTACGCGCTGCAACCGGAAGTCGCGCCGACCATCGACCAGTTCTTCTACCACCCGCGTCGCAATAATGTGCGCACCAGCGCCAGCCTGTCGTTCATCAGTTACGACGTGGCGTTGCCGGGCAGCCCCGGCGCGCCGGGCAAGGCCAACCGCAGCGAACGTGGGGTGAAAGTGCTGGAGCGCCCACGTCGTGAAGACGTCGACACCGCCGCGTGGCAGCCGGAATTGCTCACAGGTGCCGACGGCAAAACCCGTTTCACCTTCAAGATGCCGGACTCGCTGACTCGCTGGCGCATCACCGCGCGGGCCATTGCCGATGACGGCCAGGTCGGGCAGAAGAAGCAGTTCGTCCGTTCGGAAAAACCGCTGTACCTGAAGTGGAGCGGGCCGAGCAAATTCCGTAAGGGCGATCAGCCGCAACTCGGTGTGTTCGCCTTCAGCCAGGCCGAAAAACCGGTCAAGGCTGAGCTGGTCACCCATTACGCTGGCGCCGAACAGCGCCTGCCGGTGACCCTGATCAACGGCATCAACTACGTGCCGCTGCGAGCGTTCGCCCTGGCCTCGGGTGAGTGGACTGCCGAGCTGGTGCAGGACGGCAAAACCGCTGACGCCCTTGCCGTGCGCCTGAGCGCGACCGGTGACGGCTGGCAAGTCACGCAAACCCAGAGCTTCGACGTCGCCAGCGGCGACACCCCGTTGAGCCTGCCGGCCGACGCCACTGACATTCGTCTGCGTCTGGATGACAGTCCGCAAGCGCTGTTCCGTTCCGCCCTCGATGATTTGCTGAGCTACCCGTATGGCGGCGTCGAGCAGACCGCCAGCCGCTTGCTGCCGCTGAGCATCGCGTATCCGTCGCTGGCGTCGAGTCCGCAGATCCGCGATCGCCTGCGCCTGATCATGCAGAACAGCCGCCTGCGTCTGGTGCAAATGGCCGGGCCGTCGGCGAGCTTCACCTGGTGGGGCTTCGACGGCGAGCCGGACGCGTTCCTCACCGCTTACGCCTACTACGCCGACTGGAACGCCAGTCAGGTGCTGGAACTGACCTTGCCACCGGAGCACTGGCAGCGAGTGCTGGAGGTTTACGCCAAGCAAGCGCCGAACACGCCACTGCTGCAGCGGGCGCTGATCCTGTCGTTCGCCAAGCAGATGCATCTGCCGGTGAACACTTTGCTCAGCGGCTTGATGGACGATCTGGCGAAGGCTGGTGAAGGCAATGCCGAAACCCTGATGGACGACGGCGAAGACAGCCTGGTGATGAGCGACCCGGATTCGGCGCTCGGTCTGGCGGCGGCGCGGGTATTGACCGCGGCGCTGGCGACTCAGTCGAAAGTTGCGTTGCCCGACGCGTTCGATCGCCAGGTCGCTGCGGCACAACAGCGTCTGGCGGTCAGTTCGCAGCCGTTTGTCGAAGCGCTGAACCTGTCGCTGCAAGCGTTCGATCAGGCCCGTGCGACAGCGTTGCTGCAACGTCTGCTGCCACAGCAATCGACCCTCGAACGCGCCCTGGCGCTGAGCTGGTTGCAACGCAGCATCGCCCAGGCCTCGCCGACCATCGCGCTGATGCCGGGTGAAGGCTGGAAGAAAAACTACGGCGCAACCGGTGAGATGTTCTGGACCTGGCAGGGTGCGACGCCGGTGCCGAGCGTGTTGTCGGTGTCCGGGACTCAGGAGCGACCGCTGCGGGCGGCACTGAGCTTCAAGACCCAGCAACCGGCGGTCGATCCAATGGCCGTGACCATCACCCGGCGCCTGTCGCGGCTGGTGCCGGGCGATGAAGCGTTCACCTTCAAACTGGAGCCGGTCGGCAGCAAACCGCTGTCCAGCGACAGCCTGTACCTGGACGAAGTGATCCTCACCAGCAAGGCGCCGAAACCGCTGCGCTACGGCATGCTCGAAGTGCCGCTGCCACCGGGCGCCGACGTCGAGCGCACCACCTGGGGCATCAAGTTGCAGGGCAAGGACGGCACCGAGCCGACCGCGCTGGAAAAGGCGCGCTTCGAACCGGGGCAATTGGCCTACGCGGTGCCGGTGGATGCGCTGAGCGGCGAATTGCGCCTGCGCCATCTGGTGCGGTTCTCGCAGAAGGGTCAGTTCAACCTGCCGCCGGTGCGTTTCACTCAGGTCTACGCGCCGCAGCATCAGGCCCGGGAAGCGAAAGCCGCCCTCGGTCAGGTCACGGTCAACTGACATGAACCGGCCGCTGCTGTGGCTGCTGATGTGTGTGATGCCTGCGCTGGCGACGGCGCAGGATGAGCCGCTGCGGCTGGCGTACAAGGGCGAGTTGCTGTCGTTGAATCACACGCAACTGATCGCTCGCGAACCGTTGCCGTCGACGCTGGATACCCCGCTGGGCAGTCTGTGGAAATTGTTCGTCTACGCGTGGCTGGTGGATACCGGCGCGCGCGAGCCAGCGTATGAATGTCGCGGGCAATCGAAGGAGGAGGTTTATTGCTGCTCGGCGGGCGGCAAGATCGAGCGTGATCAGGCGTTGGTCAAATCCTGCGGCTTGTACTTTGAGCCGGCGCGATTGGGCATCGCTGCTGCCGATTGGCGCACGTATTGGCAGGTGCGGCAGGCGCCTTCGTGGTTGCTGGATTTACCAACCGTGCAACCGGCCACGCGGGTTTCCGTGACTGACTTGCTGAAGGTGTTGTCGGTGCTGCCAGCGCAGGAGCAGATGCGCCGCGTCTTGCTCGACGTCGTGCTGAATGCGGCGGACGGCAATGTCGTCGGTGAGCTGGGCGGGCGCTTGCGGGTGAAAACCTGGAGCTGGCTCGGCGATCAGGATCCGCAATCGCGGCAGGGCGGTTTCGCCGGTTGGACGGCGGACGGCTCGCCGATCTGGGCCAGTGGGCGTGGTACCAGTCAGATGGTTTTGCGCCATTACGGTCAGGCGCTGGCGACGGTGCTGCCTTCTTCGTGGCCGGCGGAAGCAGGGCGTTGTGTAGAGGTCGGTCTGTTTTCGCGTTATCCCGTTTCCCGGGTTCTGGCCGGTGATCGGGTGGTGACTTCGGGCCCATTGCAGGGCGATTACCGCGTCGAATTCGCCAGCGGTAACGCGCTGGATATCCACAGCGCCGGTGAGCTGTTTCTGCTCGACGACAAACTGGTCGCCAGACTTGATCGCGAAGAATACGTCGCCCGCGTCCTTGAGCGCGAAGCCAAACCTGAACCCGCCGAAGCTGCCAAGGCACTGGCCGTGGCGATCCGCACCTATCTGCTGCAAAACGCCACGCGCAACGGCGATTGCCTGAGCATCGACGACAGCAGCAACCGTCAGCGCGTCGCTCCGCGCCCGGCCTCCGCCGAGTCGCGCAACATTGCGGCGTGGACCGCGGATCTGGTGCTGGCCGGCAGCACCGTCACCTATCACTCCGATCAACCCGGCCCGGACAAACTCGCCTGGCAACAAGCCGTCGAACAGGCCAACGCCGGCCAGCGCTACGACGCGATTCTGCTGCACGCCTACCCGCGCGCCAGCCTCAGCCGTTGGGACAACCCGGTGGCCTCCTGCGAAGCACTGCCCGCCGCGCAAGACTGGTTGCAAAAGCAGCGTCGCGGCTGGCGTCCGACCCTGGAAAGCGAAACCGGCTACAACGAAGTCAGCACATTCGCCGTGTGCAAACTGGCGTTCGGCCGCCCGTTTGTCGATCGCGAACGCCAGCGCATTTACGTGCGCGGCGTGCTGACCCTGCAGGATCGCCTCGACCTGACTCACGAATACTTGCACCTGGCCTTTGAAGCACATCCCAATGGCCAGGATGAAACCTACATCGAAGGGCTCGCCCGTCACCTCTTGCTGGAATAGACCATGACACTCCGTTACCCACAGGTCTTGCTGTTGCTCTGCGCGTTCAATGCATGGCCGATGGCAATGGCCGCTGACAGCGTCAAACTCGACACCCCGGTCGGCGGCTGGCGCACCGGCGCGCCCGAGGGCGAAGGCGAAAACTTCCGCCAGACCGTCAACTACCCGGCCTCTTCGGTCAACACCCCGGTCGGCCAGGCCAACACCGCGCGCATCAGCGGCGAAATCAAAGCCACCCCCAAGAGCAAGGATCCCGGCCGGCTGATCGTCAACGGTGTCAGCATGCCGCTGAAAATCGACGACAGTGGCCGCTTCGACCGCCCGTTCTCCTTCCCCAACGGCAGCAACAGCGTCGAAGTGCGCAGCCCCGACGGCCAGCAACGCCACCGCACCCAATTCCTCAACGCCAGCGGCGGCGCCACCCCGGCCAAACTGCGCGTGCTGCTCTCCTGGGACAGCGACGGCACCGACCTCGATCTGCACCTGATCACCCCCGACGGCGCGCACATCTGGTACGGCGACCGCGTCGCACCCAATGGCGCCGCGCTCGACGTCGACGTCACCACCGGCTACGGCCCGGAAATCTTCGCCATGCCGGCGCCGATCAAGGGCCAGTATCTGGTGTATGTGAACTACTTCGGCGGGGGGTATCGGGGGGATGATGAAGGTGGGGAGGAGGCGGTGCAGCCGCTGACCACGGCGCAGGTGACGGTGATTACCGAGGAAGGCACGCCAAGCGAGAAAATGGAGACGTTTGTGGTGCCGATGCGGGCGGTGGGGGAGTTGACGTTGGTGAAATCGTTCAGCTATCCCTGAGCAGCAGCCTGCTCAGGGTTGCACTAGAAACCAGGCGGAATATAACCAGGCACGAACGGCACGTTGATGCACTTGCCGTGGATGATCTTTCCGTCCTCGATCCTGAACAGCACGATCTTTTTCGCCTTGTTGACGGTGGCTTCGAGTTTGCAATCGGAACTGTGGCCGACCGTCTGGTAATACTCGGTGTAAACCATGCCGTTACCGGTGTGATTCATTGAAGTACCGGCCGCTTCCGTGGTGGTCCAACTGGACGATTTGTACCAGGTGAGCACAGCCAGATTCTCGCCGTTGGCCCCGGTCTGTTTTTTCATCGAGTCGGGTTTGCCAAACAGATCGAGCGCTTCCTGAACATCGCGTCCTTCCCAGCGCGACTGGGCAATCAAGTGGCAACCATTGATCAGCAAAACAGCGGGCGTTATCAGCAGCGCCAATAACGTTTTAGTCCATGGGTTCATCGTGATTCCCGCCGCTTACTTGTTGCCCAGGATCGAGTCGAGGTTGTCCATCATCTGGCCTTTCTCCTGAATCGGCGCCAGTTTGAAGAACATCTGCTGCATACCCTGAATCATCTGCAAGTACTCCATCTTGCCCAGCGCGATCATGTCCTTTTTGGCAGGTGAGCAAACGAACTCGCTGGTGCGCTGCACCCAGAACTCTTTCGGCTGCTGCCATTGGTCATTAACTTTCAGGTTGCGCATCATGTAGGCGATGCGATCAACCGACTGGCCATTGAGCATTCGGACCTTGTTCGTCGAACACTGAACCTCGAGGTTGTAGGCATCGATCATCGGCTTGCCCGGTTCCTCATACACCAGCGTCACGGCGACCAACTTGGCCCCCTTGGTCTGCTTCGACGGCACGACTGAAGTGCTGTCGGCGACATACATGATGTTCTTGTGGGGAACACCGTTGCCGTAAATGATCCACCAGTCACCGACGAGCTTCTGCTCCTCTGCCAAGGCTGAAGAGGTAGCGGTCAGGAGTGCGGTCAGTAGAACAGCGGATTGATTGAGTTTGAAAAAAGACGACATGGTGTTGCTCCATTCCTTGGCGCTTTTGTAATGCACAAAAACAGAATGGAAATTTAGTGGTGAGGTTGGGCGCGGGGCAATTAGGGCGGA
This sequence comes from Pseudomonas sp. PS01299, assembly GCF_029960145.1. Taxonomy (NCBI): domain Bacteria; kingdom Pseudomonadati; phylum Pseudomonadota; class Gammaproteobacteria; order Pseudomonadales; family Pseudomonadaceae; genus Pseudomonas; species Pseudomonas sp. PS01299. Next base: position 16,046 of record NZ_JASCPO010000073.1, read on the forward strand.
TGTGCTAATGGCTTATTGCAATGTCCGTTTCAGTCTGGGGACGGTAAGGGGGCAAGTACTTCTTGCCCCCTTTCATAACGATATCAGGCCGCTAGTTCCGGGCTGAAACTGCTGGATGTCAGACGAGTGATCGCGATTCCCAGTGCCTGATCATCGAATAACTTGTTTTTACGCACCGCAGCTCCTGACCCACCGTCCCAGTTCTTCAGTGCTTTACGTACCGCAGGAACGGTTGGAGCAATCCTTTCCCGAATCAGCAACCAATCAACGGTGGCCAGCAACTCCATGCCGAAAGGTGACTCAAAACCGTCGATCAATTCAGCCGTTCGCTCTAAAGCCTGGGAGTATTCCTTGGCTTCAGTCTTGAGGTAGGTTTGCAAAAAGGCTTTGCGATCTTGATCAAACCAAATGACATCGGTGATTCCTGCATCACTGATGCGCTTGTCGCAATGTAGATAGCTGCCATCCAGATTGTTGAGCAGATGCTCCAATCGATTGGCATACGGACCGAATTTATGAGCGACAAATTTGAGGTTTAGCGGATTCTCGGTACCTGGAATTTTCTCGATGGCACGCTCAAGAAACCAAGCCAGTTTCTGAATTTCGAGCAGGCTGCATTCCATGCCCAGAACCCAATAACGCCGGACCAACTCAGCAATCAGTGCGCGTGCCGGAGTGAGTTGCTCAACGCCATCGCGCTTAGCGACATTCAGATACTGATTAGAGGGTTCGAACACTAATACATCGACATCCAGGTCACCCAGCACTTCTATAATCTGCTCGCGTACTTCAGGCCACTTCAAACCGCCGTTACCAGCACCGAGAGGTGGGACGGCGACAGATTTCACGTCGTTCTCAAGCAGAAACCGACGCAGATCATGCAAGCCTTCAGTTATCCACGCCATTTGCGACGGTGAACGCCAATGGCGTTTGGTAGGGAAGTTCACGATCCAGCGGGGGCCATCGAGTTCATTGGTGGCCGTCACGTGCATCTTGCCGGTTTCTACTTCCCCGGCCTTACATGCCGCTGCATACACGCGGTAATTTTGCGCAAAGCGCTCTTTGAACATCAGCGCGATGCCCTTACCCATCACGCCCACGGTATTCACCGTATTGACGAGCGCTTCAGTTTTGGCTTCCAGCAGGTTGCCTTGGGTGAATCTGATCATTGGAAATACCATTTGGGACGCGCATGGACCGGCAACGTCAAGCCTCTAACGGCCACGTCTGCTTCTATGCGTACTTTCATTGCATCGGTGTGGCACATGATGCCCAGTAGTCCCGTAATCGGTAAATGTTGGTGGATCAGCGCCTCAGCCTGATAACGCTCCATTTTGCGAGGGTCGTCAGGATCGCGCTTGAAGTCGCGCCGTTGAAGGATAGACCAATCGATCTGGTCGAGATTCGCCAGATCGCTGTAGTAGTTTGTCCAACTCGGGTAGGCATGAGCGTTTGTGAAGACAAACGGTAGGCCAAGCTCTTCAACGCGATAGAGGCTTGAGACCAGAATCACGATCTCGTCATTGCCGCGTTGTTGAACACTCCAGCCAGAGTGAATGTTCTGCATCATCACCGAGAAGGGTGTGAAATAGAAGGGCACGTAGTCGGCCAGTACGCCTTCGGGTGCGATAGGCACCTGACGGAAACGGCGTTTGTCGATCAAGTCGACGTTGCCGATATTCACGTACTGAGGTGCCTTTGCTTCCGAGTTTGCGCAATGCAGACCGTTGTCCAGAATCCAGGGCAGGTTATCGCGATGGACGATACGCCAAATCAGAGCTTTCTCTGGATTCAGGTTGGTATAGATCATTGATAAAACATTCTCTGGTTCACGCTGGTCTGCACATTAACATCGGCCGCCTGTAATTTAGCTACGCAAAGTGCATCAACTTCTTCGCTGGGGGTGAAGATTTTGAAGAAGGCATCAGGTTTAACAATCCCCGGTGCGAGACACTCTGCCATGCAGATGCTTTTGCAATGAGGATCCAGGTAATCGCGACTGCTCATGACATCCCACTCGATGGCTTCGAAACCCTGTTCGTAATCAAGTAGCTGTATTGAGTCGCCCGCTAACGGGTGGCGTGGAATGACTTTCCAGCCGTATTGCTTGGCTGTTGATCTGTAGACCGAGATCAACACAAATTGTGCCTCTGGCCTATTGCGCTGAACGCTTCCGTCAAATGGATTCTTCGCAAACCAGTGGAAGGGGACGTAGTTGTCGAGCTGCAGAGCCTGCCGCTTTTTCAGGATTTCAGCATCTGCGACGTCTTTGAAACCCGAGAGGCCGGCGCGAGGTTTCAAGCCATCCCTGAAAATCCCATCCAGGTTTTCAACTGAAGTGAGATGGTAGAGAAGCTTCTGATCCTTGATGCTTTTAACGTCCGACATAGTGGTCTCCTTGACCTGCACATCAACCTAAACTGAATTCAGTCCCGGCCTCGCCCCGTGCTGATGTAACCCTCGATCCGTGGGGGTTGGTAGAACAATTGTCGTGATTCTAGTGTGCCATCACTTTTCACGGCAAGCCCAATATGGGAATCGAATAACCGGGCCAAATTGACTCACCACTGAACTCATTCCTCATCAAAATAATCGCGATCCAGCGTTGGCAACCGTAACAAACGGGATGTCACGCCCACCTCATGATCCATCATCAGATGCACCAGCCGCGTGCCGTCTACCAACACAATACCGTCCACCGATTTGGCAAAGTCGACAGCGTGCGCTGTGAAGCCGGACGTAGTGATGAAAACGCCACGCTTGGCTTTTTGCCCAGCGAGCGCTCCGTAGAACGCCTGCAGTTCAGGCCGGCCAACCGTGTTCTGCCAGCGCTTGGCCTGAACGTAAACCTTTTCCAGCCCCAATTTATCGAGCGAGATAATGCCGTCGATGCCGGCATCACCGGAACCGCCGACACGTTGCAGATCATTACGACTGGCGCCGTAACCCAGGCGATGAAGCACATCCAGCACGATCACTTCGAAGCGGTTGGGGCTGACTTGCAGCAAGTTATCCAAAAGGTCGGCCGCCGTGGCATCGCGCAATTCTTTTAGCGCTCGCTCCAGTCGGTCGTCGGGGCTTTCGGTGGCGGAGGCCAAATCTGGCTCTACATTTGGTTGGTCATCCAGTGGCTCGGCATCAGGCGCGACCTTCAGCTTCACATTCATGTAACCGATTGCTAAATGCTCCACATCCTTGGCCGACAGTGGAAATGCATGCTCCTTGGCGTACTGCAGGCCTGCATCAGTCAACTTCCAATAACCGCGTTTGGCACTGCTGGAAAGGCCTGCACGCTTGAGACGATCGTGCGCCCAACCTGATCGGTTCTTGTAGGTAGCTTGGCCACTGGCGATCAGTTCTTCGCGCTGTGCTTCGGTCAGTTGCAGCATTTTCGCTGCTGCTTCGTGCGCGTCCCGAGCAATAGCGCCCTCGGGCTTTGTAGCGAGAAAACGCAGGATCGGCTCAATGAACTGATCGTAGGTTGGAACGGACATGGGCGCATCCCTGTGCTGATGGGTGTTTTTTAACTGACTGGCGGGCGAGTATAAATTAACGCTCGCTGAGGATGCCTTCGCGAGTTAGCGCTGGTGCGGTAAAAGCGTAAGTCGCCGTGTCTCGGCTCATTTATATGCCGAAAGGCCGAATAGGATATTTTTTAGCAGGCATTAAAAAGCCGGCTTGTGGCCGGCTTCTCGGGGACTGGCTTGGTTTATTTTTGGTAAACCGCGTCAGCCTTCAAAACGTACACCCGGATCTGCGTCCGGCTGTGGGACTTGGTCAGACGTTGGTCTACCGCGTCAGGCGTCATCTGGGCCGCGGGAGCGGGGCGATGCGCAAATGTGGGGCGCAGGATACTGAGTTTTGTTGGGGATTCCCAGCCTCAACTGCGGAATAGAGCCACCGCGGGGGGCAAAATTCGTAATTTGTACTGATTTTCGGGGCCTCTTCGCGAGCAGGCTCGCTCCCACAGGGGTTGGTGCAGGATCGAAGATCCGTATCAGATCAGAGAAACGGCACCACCGGCCGGCGTTTACCCAGGGTCGACCACCAGAATACCCAGCCCAGAATGTGTATGCGCTGCTCATCGATCTGCGCTGCGCGGAAGATTTCGTCCGGGTATTCGGCGCTGTTGTGGCTGCGCAGGCGCAGGGCGTTGCCGGGCATGCGGTGCAGGTATTTGATGCGCAGCATGCCGTCGTGTTCGATGGCGTAGATTTCGCCGTCGACCACCTGGGTCAGGCCGCGGTCGATGCCGACGATGGAGCCGTCTTCGATGCGCTCGGCCATGCTGTTGCCGATCATGTGCGCGCAGATGGCGTCGCTTGGGCGGATTTCCAGTTGGGCGAGATGGGCCCGGGGCAGGCGGACGGTCTGCTCGGGGTCGAGGATGACGTGGGTTTTGTCGGCGCCGGCGCTGAGAGGTGTTTCCTTGAAAAACGGCAGTTCGATGTCGTTGGGGTTGATGATGGAATAGACGCCGTTGACGGACTGCGCGTCGAAGGTGTCGCCGTTGCTGGCAGGCGTTTGCAGGCGGGGTGACTCTTTGCTGCCTTCGCCGGTTTTCAGCCACTCGCTGTTGACCGAGAGCAGGCGTGAAACTTCCTCCATGCGATACGCCGGGACGCCCCGGGTGTACCAGTTATGAATGTTTTGGGCTTCCGTGCCCCAGAACTTTGCGAATCCCGTGGTGGTGATGTTCGCTGCTTCCAGGAGTGCCTTGAATCTTGGACCGCTAGTGTTCTTTCTCATAAACACCGAGTCTACGGCCGTGCCAGAGCGGTTTGAATAAACCGGCTGTTCAAAAAAAGCCTGTATTTTGCGACTGGATGTAAGACGTGCTTGTGGGAAATCACTCACTTCGAAACTTTTCTGTAGTCCGCAATAAACACACTGTTTAAAGCGGCGTTTTTCAGGCACAAAAAACCCCGGATCAACCGGGGTTTTCTTCAAGCGTCATGCAGCCAGCCGGCGCTTAGCCCTTGTAGGCAGCAACCGACTTGGTGATCGCGTCGCGAGCGGCATCAGCGCCAGCCCAGCCTTCGATCTTGACCCACTTGCCTTTTTCGAGATCCTTGTAGTTCGCGAAGAAGTGCTCGATCTGCTGGATCAGCAGCGGTGGCAGGTCGGTGTATTCCTTCACGTCGACGTACAGCTGGGACAGCTTGTCGTGTGGGACTGCGATGACTTTGGCATCGCCGCCGCCGTCGTCGGTCATGTTCAGGATGCCGACTGGACGCGCGCGGATCACCGAGCCTGGAGCAACCGGGTAAGGGGTCACAACCAGCACGTCGAGGGGATCACCGTCGTCAGCCAGGGTGTTCGGGATGTAACCGTAGTTGGCCGGGTAGAACATTGGGGTGGCCATGAAACGGTCAACGAACAGGCAATCGCTGTCTTTGTCGATTTCGTATTTGATCGGCGCGTGGTTGGCCGGGATCTCGATCGCGACGTAGATGTCGTTCGGCAGGTCTTTGCCAGCCGGAATCTTGCTGTAGCTCATTGGGCGTTGCCCCCGTAGTTGACCAAAAACACTTGGCCGGATTGACCAAAAAGTGGCGGCGATTATAGGCATATTCCTACGTCGACGCCACGTACCAGAAGTCGTGCAGCGCTTACTCGTGCGCCTGATAGACCGGGTCTGTGGCCTGAAGTTGCCGCAGCCTGCCCAACGGATCCTGCCGGTAGAAAAGCTGCAGTTGCAAGTAGACCTGTGGATAAGCCGCGTGCAGCAGATCCGGAGCGCTGAAGAAGTATTCGCTGGTGACCGCAAAGAACTCCGCCGGGTTTTCCGCGGCGTACGGGTCGATGGCGGTTTCGGCATCGGGATTGCGGTCGAGCTGGCGGTTGAGGTCATCGTAGGCGTGTTGCATGACCTCGGCCCAGTCGCTGACGCGCATGTCGGCGTGCAGCGGCGGCAGGCCGTTGGCGTCGCCGTTGAGCATGTCGAGCTTGTGCGCCAGTTCGTGGATCACCAGGTTGTAGCCTTCCCAGCCACCACTGGCCATCACCCCCGGCCAGGCGAGGATGATCGGCCCCTGTTGCCAGGCTTCGCCGCTGTGCTCGCCGTCCCACTCGTGCTCGACGCCGCTGGCATCGCGATGCCGTTGCGGGCTGAGGAAGTCGTCGGGGTAGAGGACGATTTCGTGGAAGCCCTGATACCAGTTCAAATCGCCCAGATTGAGCAACGGCAACTGGGCCTGGGCGGCGAGCAGCAGGCGTTGTTCCTGATGCAGTTCGACACCGGGCAGGGCGGTCAGGTGTTTTTCTTCGAGAAACAGCACGCTGGCTTCACGCAACCATTGGTCTTCGGCGGCGCTGATGCCGTCGAGAAAGCTCAGGTGATGGCGCACCCGTTGCCACAGGTCGTCGGCAATCGGGTGCCTGGCCAGAATGCGCCGGCGACGCCAGGCGCTCAGTGACCACATCGGATCAGTGGGTTTCGGCTTTCGCGCCGCCGAAACGGCTGCGCACCACGCCGATGATCATCGGCACCAGCGACAGCAGGATGATGCCAACCACCAGCAACGACAGGTTCTTCTTGATGAACGGCACGTTGCCGAAGAAGTAACCCAGGGTCACCAGGCCGCCGACCCAGAGGATGGTGCCGAACACGCTGAACGCGAAGAAACGCGGGTAGGGCATTTTCCCGACGCCGGCGACGAACGGGGCAAATGTACGGATGATCGGCAGGAAGCGCGCCAGGGTCACGGTTTTGCCGCCGTGCTTGTCGTAGAAATCGTGGGTTTTTTGCAGGTAGTCGCGACGGAAGATTTTCGAGTTCGGGTTGCTGAAGAGTTTTTCGCCCGCCGTTCGGCCGATCACATAGTTGGTGCTGTCGCCGAGGATCGCCGCGAGCATCAGCAGCCCGCCCAACAGCACCGGATCCATGCCACCGCCCGCCGCCACGGCACCGGCGATGAACAACAGCGAATCACCCGGCAGGAACGGCATCACCACCAGACCGGTTTCACAGAAGATGACAGCGAACAGAATCGCGTAGATCCACGGCCCGTAGTTGGTGACCAGCAAATCGAGGTACACATCGAGATGCAGGATAAGGTCGAGCGGGTTGAAATCCATGGGGGCACCTGTGGTGACGGCCCGACTCGGCAGGCCTGTGCGGATGATTCGGGTGTAAGCCTACAGCGAGGTGTAGTTTTTCTTACAAGCCGGAAAGCTCGGGATTATACGGTCTGAGAGGTGAAAAGCGCGTTGGTTTTGTAGCGAGGGATGTCGGGGTGTGAACAAATGTCAGGCAGGCATTGATGGTGGCGGCAAGGTTGGTGTGGCGAGGGAGCTTGCTCCCGCTGGAGGGCGAAGCACTCCCAAGCCTTGATTTGCCTGACCTGTTGAGATGACTGAGGTGGGGCCGCTTCGCAGCCCGGCGGGAGCAAGCTCCCTCGCCACAACAGGCCCTTGATGAGTGCTAGAGCTCGTCGCTGATCGGCAGCACGTAGTTCTTGAACTCGGTGTCTTCCTTGAAACCAATGGATTCGTAGGTTTTCTGCGCCACTTCGTTGTTGCTGCTGGTGGAAACGCGCATGCGCACGGCCTGGGTTTCCTTGGCCATTTTCTTCGCGGTGCGGATCAGGTTGTCGGCCACCAGTTGGCGGCGGGCGTCTTCGGCGACATAGATGTCGTTGAGGATCCACACGCGCTTGAGCGACAGCGAGGAAAAGCTTGGATACAGCTGGCAGAACCCCATGAGCTTCTTGTCGTCATCATCGGCCAGGGCCAGATAAATCACCGACTCCTTGCGACGCAGGCGTTTTTCGAGAAACGCGCGGGAGGAATCCGGGTAGGGCAGGGAACCGTAGAACTCGCGATATTTGACGAACAACGGGGTCAGCAAATCCAGGTGTTCGAGGGTCGCTTGAATAATCCGCATGATAGGTCTCGTCTTCAAGTGGCTGTCTTCAACTGCTCTGACGGCGATGGGAAACCCTGCGGCCGTGCATCGATCCTGCCTGAAAGCAGCGCAGAAACGCAATGCGGAAACGGTTCAGGTTGTGGGCGGATCGAGTAGGAAGTTTCCCTTCATGTCCGCACCGGCCTCCGACTCCAGCGTCTGCACCTGTGCTTCGTCCTTCAGATTGACCCCCGACAGCTGCCGCCGGCAGGCCTCGCGCATCAGATACAGCAGGCGATGCGCCGCCATGCCGTAGCTCAAGCCCTCAAGCCGCACGTTGGAGATGCAATTGCGGTAGGCATCGGTCAGCCCGACTTTTGGATTGTAGGTGAAATATAAACCGAGGCTGTCGGGCGAGCTGAGGCCCGGACGCTCTCCGATCAGCATCACGACCATTTTTGCACCCAGCAACTGACCGATCTCGTCACCGATGGCGACGCGGCCCTGTTCCACCAGCACTACCGGGGCAAGCGACCAGCCGTCGGCGCTCATCTGCTCCTCCAGGCGGGTCAGAAACGGCAGGGTATGCCGATGCACCGCCAGTGCCGACAGGCCGTCCGCCACCACAATCGCCAGATCGACCCCGCCGGGGTTGGCCTGCGCGTAATCCCGCAGGCTCTGCGCCGAGGTGTCGCTGAGCTTGCGCCCCAGATCCGGGCGTTGCAGGTAGCTGTTGCGATCGGTCGCCGCGCTGTGCAGCAACAAACTGTCACGCCCGCGCTCGCTCAGTTGCGCGCTGAGCCCGGCATGATCGAACGGCAGATGCACCGCATCCCGCGCCTGGGCGTGGGCGAACTGGAAATCCAGCTGGGCGCTGGTTGGCAGGCTGGTGCCGGTACGGCCCAGAGCGATGCGCGCCGGGGTCAGGCGGCGCAGTTCCAGCCACGGGTTTTGCGGGTCGACAGGCGGTTTTTCCATAACACTCATCCCAGTTGCGCCAGCGCCTGGCGGAAGGCCGGCGGCAGGTTGTTGCCAAAGCGAACCTTGCCGTCCGCCTGGGTGAAAATGCCCATGTTCGCCAGCCATTGCTCGAACTCCGGCGCCGGTTTCAGGCCCAGGGTCTGGCGCGCGTAGAGCGCGTCGTGAAACGAGGTGGTCTGGTAGTTGAGCATGATGTCGTCGGAGCCGGGGATGCCCATGATGAAGTTGATTCCGGCCACACCGAGCAGGGTCAGCAGGGTGTCCATGTCGTCCTGATCGGCTTCGGCATGGTTGGTGTAGCAGATGTCGCAGCCCATCGGCACGCCGAGTAACTTGCCGCAGAAGTGGTCTTCGAGGCCGGCGCGGATGATCTGTTTGCCGTTATAGAGGTATTCCGGGCCGATGAAGCCGACCACGGTATTCACCAGAAACGGCTTGAAATGCCGCGCCACGGCGTAGGCCCGGGTTTCGCAGGTCTGCTGGTCGACACCGTGGTGGGCGTTGGCCGACAGCGCGCTGCCCTGACCGGTTTCGAAATACATCAGGTTCTGCCCGAGGGTGCCGCGCTTCAGGCTCAGCCCCGCGTCATAGCCTTCCTGCAATACATTGAGGTTGATGCCGAAACTGGCGTTGGCCGCTTCGGTGCCGGCGATCGACTGGAACACCAGGTCCAGCGGCACACCCCGGTTGATCGCCTCGATCGAGGTGGTGACGTGGGTCAGCACGCAAGCCTGGGTCGGGATGTCGTAGCGCTGGATGATCGCGTCAAGCATTTCCAGCATCGCGCAGATCGAGGCGATGCTGTCGGTGGCCGGGTTGATCCCGATCATCGCGTCGCCATTGCCGTACAGCAGACCGTCGAGAATGCTCGCGGCGATGCCGGAGGGCTCGTCGGTCGGATGGTTCGGTTGCAGCCGGGTCGACAAGCGCCCGCGCAGGCCGAGGGTGCCGCGAAATTTTGTGACCACGCGGATCTTCTGCGCCACCAGCACCAGATCCTGCACGCGCATGATTTTCGACACGGCGGCGACCATTTCCGGGGTCAGACCGGGGGCGAGGGCGCGCAGGCTGGTTTCGTCTGCCGCGTCGCTGAGCAGCCAGTCGCGGAAACCACCGACGGTGAGGTGGCTGACCACGGCGAAGGCTTGTTTGTCGTGGGTGTCGATGATCAGTCGGGTGACTTCATCGGCTTCGTAGGGAATCAGCGCTTCCTGCAGAAAATGCGTGAGCGGGATGTCGGCCAGCGCCATTTGTGCAGCCACGCGCTCGCCGTCATTGAGCGCGGCAACGCCGGCCAGAAAGTCACCGGAGCGCGCCGGGCTGGCCTTGGCCATGACGTCCTTGAGGCTGTCGAAGCGGTAGGTCTGGGCGCCGACGGAATGGGCAAATGCGGCCATGGGGCGGTGTCCTCCTGATTCTGTGGGTAACTCGGTCTCCCTGTGGGAGCGGGCTTGCTCGCGAAAGCGTCGTGTCAGACGACATCGTTGTTGGATGACACGACGCCTTCGCG
>NZ_JASCPO010000074.1:0-26234 GCF_029960145.1 Pseudomonas sp. PS01299
CTCCCACAGGGGATCAGTGCCGAGCACAAAACTTGTGTTCACCCATGATCCCCTGTGGGAGCGGGCTTGCTCGCGAAGGCGGTCATCCAGACACTGCAGCCCTCACAGTTACAACACCGAAAAGTTGTAACTCACAATCAACCGGGTCTCATCCACATCCCGCGCAAACTTTTCATAGTTGGTGCGGTAAGTCGCATTGCGCAGGCGCAGGCTGACATCCTTGAACGTGCCCGTCTGGATCACGTACTTCAACTCACTGTCGCGTTCCCACTCTTTGCCTTCCTGATCGCTGCCCGGGACCTTGATGTGATCACCGTTGACATAGCGGGTCAGGAAGCTCAAACCGTTGATGCCGATGGCCTTGAAGTCATAGTCATAACGCAGCTGCCAGGAACGTTCCTGCGCCGCGGCGAAGTCGTTGACCTGCACGTAGTTGACCAGATACGGGTTGCTGCCATCGAGGTACGGCATCGAATTGTCGCCGTTCATGCGCTGCCAGCCGGCGCTGAAGGTGTGGCCGCTGATGCCGTAGGACAGCATGCCGCTCAAGGCGCGGTTGTCGATGGAGCCGGCCTTGGCATCACCGCTGTCGGCGCTTTTCAGCAAACGCAGATCGGCCTTCAGCACGCCATCGCCCAGTGGCTGATTGCCGAGCAAACCAATGAAGTGCTGGCGATAGATGTCTTCCATCTCGGCGTAGTGATACTGCGCGGTCAGGCGATCGTTGATCTTGTAGTCGAAGCCGTACATGTCGAAATGATCGGCGGTGGTATTGCAGGCGTAGCGCTTGTTCTTGCAGTGCACGCGGATGTCTTGCGAATCGGTGGAATCGCGCGCGGTGTACTTGTCCAGACGCGCGGCCATGAAGGTCAGATCCTTCACTTCCCTGGAGGTCAGCATGGCGCCGTTGAACATGGTCGGCAGCAAGCGGCCGTCGTTGTACTTGAGCAACGGCAGATCCGGCAGCAGCGCGCCGTACTTCAACACCGTGTCCGAGACCTTGACCTTGGCGGTCAGGCCCATTTTCGCGTACTGGCCCTTCGAGCCGCGCGGGTTCTCGCCGCTCGACGGCAACAAGCCGCTGTTGCTGCGATCGGGGCTGGAGTCGAGCTGCAAGCCGAGCATGCCCAGCGCATCGATACCGAAACCGACCGTGCCCTCGGTGTAACCCGATTGCAGATTGAGAATAAAGCCTTGCGCCGACTCTTCACGCTTGGAAGCGCCCTGGTCACTGGAGGTGTGCCCATCACGGAAATCGCGGTTGAAGTACACCGTGCGCGATTCGATTTTCGCCGTGGTGTCTTCGAGAAAACCACTGGCCTGAACCTGCGCGGCAAAACCGGCGCACAGCACAACGGCGCCGAAGCCAAACGACTGGCGCGGGGTGATGAGAGGGAATGGGGGACGCATGAAAAACTCCAACAGTACAGCGTTTGCGCCGGGGCGCAGTCAGCCAGAAAAATAGCTCCCGTCCCGGGTCAAAAACAGCCGGGAAGAAGTGGACACGCAGGGGTGAGTTGCAATGATGGCAGATGGCTTTTACGGGTTGAAGGCGACTTTAGTCTGAAACTGACTGGCGATTCTTCGGCCTGCGATGGGCTCAAATCATGCGCTGACCAAGGGCTCACGACTGCGAAGCCCCCGGTTTCATTGGGTTTAAACGCCGTCATAGGGGTTTTCCCTATACAGCGCGGGACCCCTCTCTACGGCATTTGCGCCTTGAACGAGGCGGTTTAATCCTCCATCATCCGTCACCTGCTTATTCAATGGACGGAATTCAAGGCATGCTGGACGCCAACGCTACCCACATTACCCTTACCCTCGAAGGCGCCTCCGCCGACCTGCAAGTGCTCAGCTTCACCGGTCGCGAAGCCCTCAACGAGCCTTTCCGTTTCGACCTCGAACTGGTCAGCGCCCGTCCCGACCTGAAACTCGAAGAGTTGCTGCACAAGCCCGGCGTCCTGACCTTCGGCGCCACCGGCGAAGGCAAGATTCATGGCCTGGTGTACCGCATCGAGCAAGGCGATTCCGGCAAGACCCTGACCCGTTACAGCATCAGCCTGGTGCCGCAACTGGCCTATCTGCGGCACAACCATGACCAGCAGATTTTCCAGAATCTCACGGTGCCGAAAATCATCGCCCAAGTGCTGGAAGATCGCGGCATTCTGGCCGACGCCTACAGCTTCCAGCTCAACGCCGAGTACCCGCAGCGCGATTACTGCGTGCAGTACGACGAGTCCGACCTGCATTTCATCCAGCGCCTGTGCGAAGAGGAAGGCATTCACTTCCACTTCCAGCACAGCAGCAGCGGACACAAACTGGTGTTCGGCGACGATCAGACGGTGTTCCGCAAACTCAAGGCCGTGAGCTACCAGCAAGACTCCGGCATGAGCGCCGACAAACCGGTGATCAAGCGCTTCAACCTGCGCCTGGAAACCCGCACCACCCGCGTCAGCCGCCGCGACTACGACTTCGAAAAACCGAAGATCCTGCCCGAAGGCGCGGTCAAATCCGAGTTCGCCCCGGATCTTGAGGACTACGATTACCCCGGCCGCTTCACCACCCGCGAGCGCGGCAAATTCCTCTCGACCCGCGCCCTCGAACGTCATCGCAGCGACTACAAACTCGCCGAAGGCAAAGGTGACGAACCGACCCTGACCAGCGGCCACTTCCTGACCTTGGCCGAACACCCGCGCGCTGAATGGAACGACTTGTGGCTGCTGCTGGAAGTCTTCCACGAAGGCAAACAACCGCAAGTGCTCGGTGAAAACGTCACCAGCGACGTCACCGACAACAAAAGCGATTTCCACCAGGGCTACCGCAACAGCTTCCTCGCCACCCCGTGGGACGCGCACTACCGCCCTGCCCTCGAACACCCGAAACCCAAAGTCCTCGGCAGCCAGACCGCAGTCGTCACCGGCCCGGCCGGTGAAGAAATCCACTGCGACCAGTACGGCCGCATCAAAGTCCAGTTCCACTGGGACCGCGACGGCCAGTCCGACGACAAAACCACCTGCTGGCTACGCGTCGCCAGCGGCTGGGCCGGCGCCGCCTACGGCGGCATCGCCATCCCGCGCATCGGCATGGAAGTCCTCGTCACCTTCCTCGAAGGCGACCCCGACCAGCCCCTCGTCACCGGCTGCCTGTACCACAAGGAAAACGTCGTCCCCTACGACCTGCCGGCAAACAAGACCCGCAGCACCTTCAAAACCCTCAGCTCCCCGGGCGGCAAGGGCTACAACGAGTTTCGGATTGAAGACAAAAAGGGTGCCGAGCAGATCTACATCCATGCCCAGCGCGATTGGGACGAGAACATCGAGCACGACCAGAAGATCCGCGTGGGCAATGAGCGGCATGACACGGTTGAGGCCAACACCTACAGCGAATTCAAAGTCGAAGAGCACCGCATCACCCATTTGAATCGCGTCAGTGAAATGCGGGCGGATGACCACCTGACGGTGGGCGTGACGCAGCATGTGAAGGTCGGTACGGCGCAGTTTGTCGAGGCTGGGACCGAGATTCACTATCACGCGGGTGACAAGGTGGTGGTTGAAGGAGGTATGGAACTCACGGCCAAGGCTGGCGGGAGTTTTGTGAAGGTCGATGCCGGTGGGGTGACCATCAGCGGGGCTGAGGTGAAGATCAATACCGGTGGGGCGCCGGGGGCGGGAACCGGGATTGGGATTCTGCCACCAAACTTGCCTCTTGATGCTCCGACATCGCCAGTTCCCCAAATACCGTTGACCGCCTTAATTAATTTTAAAAAAGCCAGCGTAGCAGGGGTACAAGTAATTCCAGTGTGCGGTAAACAATCTAATGGAATTTGTACTCGCGGGGACTGCACATGCATTTGATGTTGAAATCTTGTGACGAATTAGCGCCTACAGATTACCCTCGTGCTCAAGCTGGAATGAGCCTATGGCTTCTGGCTGATCGCGTACGCTCTCCAGAGATTCTACAAGAGCTCTACAAAGACAATAACATTGAAGTGAGTTCGCTACTCGCAGGCTCTCCGCACGGCCACTTAGGGGATGCAAGCCCGATCCTTGTGAACTTAAAACAAGGATTGCTACCTGACAATGTCAGGCAAAAGCTACAGGTAGATCGCTGCGGGATTCTGTTGGCTGCCGAATCCCCTGTTCGCAAACACCTGCAGTATCTCTTTACAAAAAATTGCCGCCAACATGGGTTAGTGTATTCACGCTATTACGACCCCATTAACTGGTCTTGCCTACACCACTCATTAAACGATAATTTCAAATCTAGATTATACGGACCAATCAAACATGTTTGGACCCTTTTGCCAAATAGCAACATCAATGAGTTTAAATGGGGTCGGTGGGACAACCCAAATACGAATACAACCTCCACTACGCCCGACTTACCGTTAGAAATCCCCGACGTTTTTTTTGACATGAGTGAAACTTTGCGTTGGCAGTACTGGATTTACCACCAAGCTTTTGAACAAAATATAGACGCAAGGGATCTTGATCTTTCAAAAGCCATTTATCAACTTAATGTATTAGTTAAATCAGGAATCGATCAGGGGGCTCACCTGCAATCGTTGGTTCCTCAGATTCTTAACGATCCTGATTTTGTCCTCATGCCCGAAGCAAAAGAGATTTTGCGTAAAGATATAAAGGCTTATGAGAAAACCGCACAACTCGAATCGTTGGCTAAGGGATGAAAGCCATGACAATTTCAACTGAACAACCTAAACAGTCGCCTGTAGTATTAGAGCCTGCAACTGAAGTTAAAATAAAAAGCACTGAAAAATTTGGAGATAATCCAGGCACTGGCTGCGCTAAAGAATATGAAGATATTATTTATGTAACAGCACAAAGAAAATTCTGGTTAATCACTAAGGAAGTGGCGGACCAACTCGAAGAAAGCGCCGTACTCATGTCGAAACGAGTGGCCGTCACGGATCGCGCCGAACGTATGCAGCAGTTAGACAAGGCCGGCCTAATGGCATGCTTCGCCTCTCCAGCGCTGTCTTCTTTTCTAGACGGACAAGACAAGAAACGCTTTGATGAACTTGACGACCAAATCAATAAGATAGAGTCGTCCAACAAGAGCTCATTAGACACCGCTAAGGCTCAGACCGATGTAGTAAGGCGCCGCATCGACATTTACGAGGCAGAAAATGCAGCAAATCTATCTCTTCGCAATGATGTTCTCGCTTTAGCAGAAGAACGAAAGCAACTTGAAAATAAAGGTCGGAAAGAAGCTCTAACGAAAGGATATATCGAAGAGAACGGCCGACTGTACAGTCCGCGAGAAATTAAAATTAGCGGCCTCATAGGAACTTACTGCAAATACCGGGAAGCTTCTAAAAAGAAAGCATTTACAGAAAACGACTTTTTCCTGAAGCGTGAAGCGCCCATCTGGGAGTTACTCACCCATTATGAAAAGCTTCTTGAACGCACAGAAAAAGAAAAAAAGGTCGACGGACTATTAAAAGAGGATATTAGCAAGCGCATTGAACACTTGGAAAGTGTCCTAGCGGAATATACGAAAATCATTCTCGACCTCGCAGACCTGGGAATTGCCACTCCAGAATTCGCCCTCAATCCTGAAAGCCAACGTGCGGGTACCTTACGCTTTCATGACTACATGCAACTGGATAAAGAGTTAGACTCTACGATAAAAAAAATTATCGCAGATTTTGAAAAGTGGTGTGCCGCAACTGGGGACAGGGCAGTACCGCCCTCTTCAGTTTTCACTGAGAACCAGAACAAATATTTAGAGATTCAGGAAAAGTCTCGTTTGATGCGGCAACAAGCAGAAAAAAACTTAACTGCTGTAAAGCCATACAGATTATTGCTCTGGGATCCGCAAGCCTATACGCCTAAGCCAGTTGACTCTCTTGTGAAGGCTAACATCCCACTTCGCGAGGTCAGCATGGCCTCTTCTAGCAAACCCCTTTCCCATCTAAGCCTTATGGACTTACGCGCTTATGCAAATAAGGGGATGTATGAGCTATTAAAAAACACTAAGATTAAGGGCATTGCAAAATCAGATGAAGATGCTGCATTCACTGAATACTTGGTTGGCAAGGGATGCAAGTCATTAGAAATCAACACCGATTGGTTTGATAAAGGACTCTTTCAGCCTGAGCGCCTCTTCAAATTCCTTGACAAGGAACACTTCAAAGTCAAAAGCATCCGGTCTCCTTCGGCCCAAAAACCATGGGGAGAAAACTTGCAAGCAATGATCTTCGAAGACGATACTTTGCGCCAACTGGCTCTCTTTGATAATAGCTATGCCGCAATGTTTGTCAGAATGCTAGGCGGCGGAGCAGCTCCCAGCATACATGGAAGAGCAGAAATTAGCGGACCGAAACTAAAGGATAAGAAGCTAGCGGGCATTGAAATCGGAATGGAAGTTTCCTTAGCCCGTGGAGAGGTGGATATACTTGATCTAAAGCTACCTGACCCGGCAAGCATAAAGCCTGTAACCTTGGAATATATTTCTTACAAGGGTGAACCAAAAACCCTGGATCTTGGCGAATACTATTTAGAAATAAACGCCAAAGCATGGGGCTTTGTAGGCGCTAGTTTGATTCTAGCCAGAGACCTGAAAGTCAGCGCCGAACACGGAAAACTGGGAATTAGCGGGTCCGATGACGCCATTGAAAAAGCGACAGAAACGGTAAAAGATGCAAGCCAAGACCCTGCGAAACCTAAAGAAACCGAACCCGATGTAAAGCTATTTCTCGGCGCTCAAGTCGGCTGTCAAGTAACAGGACAATTGAAATGGAAGCCCCCTGTAAATATCCGCCCCGCCCCTCCAGTCCCTGGCTATGCACGTACAAATGCCTGGAACACACTCGCAAAACTTGAAGTCAGCGTAGCCGGTGGCGCAGGCGCGTCTCTACATGGTGCATTCTCTATTAGCATGAAAGACGGCCGTTTGAGATTAAATGCTAAAGCTTCTTTATTTTTTGGTCTAGGGGCAACTGGCTCTGTCAGCTTTGAAATAGACGCAAAAAGTATAAGTGATTGGTTAAGGATGATTAGGACCGCCCTTATTGAAAATGACATGCATAGATTGGAATGGATTGATGAAAGTGCATTTAGCTATTTAAGCAAACTATCCTTCCTAGGTATTGTTACCATGGGAGACGTCGCTTTTTATGCAGCCCAAACTGAAGCAAGAGTTAATCAGCTATACGACTCAATGACGAATGGAAATCGGGCGAGCTTAATTGGCTACAGCATTGCAAGCTTCCCGGATAAAATGGGTTATAAAGAGTGGTTTGCGGGCCTTCAACCTGAAGCGATTGGCCCACTACTTCACACACTTTGTAGTACTCCACGGGGGTTCAAGGCAACGGACTCTTCAGATACGGCTACCGCCAAGAGCTTTGACTCAACTCAGGCGATAATGTATCAACAGCAAGCCATTGGCTTTTGTATTGAATGGATTGCTCAGTCCCCAACCAAACAACCTTTCAATGCAGTGATACCGAATGAAGCCCAACGTCAGTTTGAAGAGGCCGTTTCGCGCATGAACCGTCATGGATTAACCTCCGAAGAGCCAAAACTTGATTTCTGCAAAAACTTGTATCGCCTGAATAAATTTATGGAGGAGCAAACCGGAAAACTAGGAGCCGAGAGAACGACCATTGATTTGCGCCGCGCCGAATACAAGAAAAACGTCGCTAACTTGGGCCAGCATATAAATCATTTGTGCAGCACTACCGTTGAAAGCAGTCCCCTGGGCTTTATCTCAGACGCTTACAACACAACCACAACAGTATACTCAGGACAAAAATGAAATATAAAACTGTAGCTTTATTTTTTCTGGCATTAATTCCCAGCCTGTCATTTGGTGCACTTACACCTGAACAAGCAAGCGCCAAAAGCCACGGACTTGAGCTATACAATCAAAATCAATGGTTCAAATTAGAGCCATACCTGAAAGTATCAGCTGAAGCTGGCGACATAGAGTCCCAATATTACTTGGCAGAAGCATTACGCCATCAAAAACTTTTTATGACCAAAGACGCACAATATTGGTACGAAAAGGCAGCTTCAAAAGGTCATGTGTATTCAATGCTAAGACTCGGTGAGAACAAAGAAATTTGTACGTTGACGGATGAATGCAAGCGGGATGAAAAATACTGGATAAACACCGCACGTAAAACCGCGAAAGAATGCGCAGACGCCGGCGAAAAGAAATGCTTGCTGATGATGTACAACGCAACCGCTGACGTCGAATGGCTTAAAAAATCAGCAGAAGCCGGCACCCCCTTGGCACAGAGCCTTCTTGCGCATCGCTTCGAAGAGGGTGAAGGATGGTTTTTATTTCCATCTCAACGTAAAGAAGCCGTTATGAAATTGGCCAAGGCCTCGTCTGACGGTGGGTACCCTCCTGCGATGTTTGAATGGGCTATGGAGTTAGCGAAACAAGGTCAACCAGAAGCCGCGAGAGAAACACTGATAAATTCAGCAAAGACCGGATATGTAGATGCAGTGTTTGAGTACGCCGCCGCTCTCTCATCTGAGGATCACGGAAAAAAATATGGCGTGGAGGTCGACAAATCAAAATCCTACGCCCTATTCAGCCTTCTTTCAGAACTCGGTGACAGTAGCCCAGGTGACTTGGCACAAAAACAGTTACCGGCATTGGCAAGTAGCATGTCAAACAAGGAGATCGATCAAGCAAAGAAAATCACCAAAGACTGGAAGTCCTCCAACCCTCCTCTTTCTTATTTCACGCCTGAATTTGGCTTTTAAATCACCATCTCGAAGATGAGCTTTCCGACTAAAAAAACATCACAAAAAGCCGTTATTAAATTGTTAGCGTTGATCTCGCCGCTTACATCTGTGAATGGGAGGGTGCACCGCCCTTGATTAACCCCCCTCTTTATCTTTGGCTGCAATACTATTTCCACAGTTGGAATCCGCGCAGCCAATCAAAAACAAGCAAATAACCTTCTGGGGCAATTTTATACAATCGACTATAAACAGACTCCGCCATATCTAAACTAGCAACAGGCGCAGCCTGGAATCGAGGGCTCACAGCACTATTCAGGAGAAGCACTTTTAGCGAAAAGCAACTCTAGGAACGCATATACCAAAAACATGGTACGAAGCGTCTGCTCGGCAAAATAACCCTACAGTATTTGCACCTTGAACGACGGCACAGAACCATGGGTCGCAACATATAGACGCGTATCACCTGGATCGCGAAGGTAGAGCCATCAACAATATTAATGGACAGCTTTTTTACTCCCCATTAGAAGGCATGACGTTACCGCCCATCGAAATCAAGGAACTGGCATGGTTCTAAAAAAAGCAATGCAAAAAATAATCGCCAAATATGGCAACGTCCCTGCGGAGACTCTCAATGAACACACGCCGACAGGGCAAAAGCCTCTAGAGCTTTTTATAACTGATGAACACACAGAAAATTATTTATCGCTAAAAACTGGCACAGACCAAAACCGCGGCTTACTCAGCGGACTCCTTGGAGGAGTTTCAGCCTTAATTGCACTTATTATTGGAGTGTGGATGGCGCTGCTCGGCAAGTGGGATGGTGTTGCTTGGATGTTAATCCTGGGCATACCTTTATTCACAGTGCCGATTGTTATTGAAGCGAGACGAAAACTGCCGCTTCCTGTGATCTTCAACCGAAGAATTAAAGAAATTTACTTCGATAACGATGGCGAACTTTACCACACACCATGGCGAGGAATAGAAGCCGTTGCCTTCGAGTTTGACATTGTAGGTATCTACTCTGGTAACATTCGACACGCTTCACTCGAAGTATTGATGAAACGACTGGGAGAGCCTGAAAACTCAATTATGGTCAGCCTAGGCGCCCCAGCAGGCAAATCATTAAACATGCAAAAAGGATTCTGGGAATACATTCGCTCCTACATGAACAATGGGCCTTGGTTCGACCACAATGGAGAACATAGCGAGTCGGATGAGTTTGTGAAAAGCCAATTAGCATTAAATCTAAAGCAGTCTGAAAATTTAAGTGCCTGGCGAAAAATAATCCAAAACAAAAAAGAAGCTAGTGGCGGAAAAAATTTCCTTACCGGCACTGACGCACTAATGCTAATAAGCAACATCATTTTTTACCCTTCCAATAAGATCCAGGAATTTGTATATGAGAGGGCAAAGCGTCGTTCACGTAATCGCTGGCCTGAAATTGTTACCGAAAGACTACGATCTGATGGCCCCACCACGAGACTGATTGATTTAGAGCGCGAGCGCGGCCTTTCCGTTTGAGTCTGAGGCTTTGCTACGTTGAACACGGGCGAGTCTCACTCCCTACCCGCGTCTACGTCTGTCAATTGCGAATCAAACCGGCGCCTTCCAATCCAGCATCTGCTGCTGTGCCACCTGCAGCAAATCATTGCCATCCTGCGCCAGCAGATACAGCGCATGGGTAATGTGTGGAATGTCCTGAACATCGCCATGGCGGAAGCACAAGCAGTGCAGGGTTTCGAGCAGGTCGCTGCAGGCGCGGATGCGCTGGACGGCGGACTCGAGGATGTCTTGGGGGTTCGCTTGGGTGTCGATGACCATTGGCGCGCTGTCGGTGACGCCGCTGTTGAGCGGGTGATAGCGGCTTGGGAGCGGATTTGGTGTAAGCATATTGATTACTCGATTGTTTCGAAAGTAACCAGCCAGCATCGTGACCAAACGATGGGAGGCGGACCGTGTACAGGCTTGGTCAACCGAGAACAATCAACTCAGCTCGCCCGAAGGCGTCCTGCACACGGCCACCACAGCAATGCACTACACGGTCAAAGAACTCCGCGGTGCAAATGATGGCACATATGCAATCGATTATTCTCAGGTGACCAAACCCGAATCGCTGATTTTGCAGCGACGCCAAACCATAACCGCCCCGTTCCCGCCGCCGGAAGCAGACAAAGCATCCATCCTTGTAGGAATCGGCACCGCATTCCCGAGAAATCATCCCTCTGCCAGACAGCCGGCGTTCAGCGAGGTTAACCATCGCTTAACGCCGCAGTCCAAGACTTTACTGAACCGCACACCTCAGCCCCTGGCTGGCGCCGAGTGCGGCAGGTTCGGCCGTAAGGCGCCGAACGCTTATTCCGTCGCACGGGAGTCCAATTCATGAACATTCGCACGCTATTGTTTACCTCCGCCCTCGCCTGCACCGCGTTCGCCGGGCTGGCTCAGGCCAATGACACCAACGCTGCTACCCAGCCCGTTCCCTATCAGTACGGCATGCCGTTGCATGTGAACAAAGTGATCTCGCTGACCGAGCCACAGACTCAGCAGTGCAAGGTCATCACCGCCGACATGAAGTACATCGACAATGCAGGCAAGCCGGCGGAAATCACCTACCGGAAAATGTCTGACGCCTGCAGCTTCCAGAACTGACAGAAGGCTCTGATTTGCGGCTTTGCGGTAGGCGGTGAAGGGTTCGCGGGTTATGCTCGGGGTCACTTCTCACTGCCGCAAGGACTCGCCATGCAGTTGTCGTTTCGCACGTTGTCGATCATCACGTCTTTGTTGTGTTTCGTGCTCGCGCTGGCTTGGGGCTTTTTCCCGCAGGTGTTGCTGGCGATCTGGAGCATTGAGTATTCGTTCGCTGCCGGTTTTGTAGCGCGGCGCAGTGCGGTGCTGTTTGCGGCGTTGGGGGTGATGTTTTATCTGGTGCGCAGCGCGCCGCCGTCGCTGGGTCGCAATGCCCTGAGTAACGGGTTTATCGTCGGTTGTTTTGGTTTGGCGGTACTGGGTTTTGGCGAATGGCTGAACGGCCATGCTGGCCCCGGGATTCTGCTCGCGGTGCTGGTCGAGTTCGCGCTGGGCCTTGGCTTTGTGCAGGCCCGGCGCGTGACGGTCGAACTGGGTGAAACGGTGAGTTAAAGCGCTCTGGAGCGAGGACTGTAATGCTGTGGTGTGGTTTGTTGCGCCAGATCCGAACGCAGGCCGGCAATCAGTTCATTGATCTCGCGACAGCCATTGAGATGGCTGGCGTCGATACCGCTGACGTGCAGATCAACCTGGTCAGTCTGGTGGTCACCGAAGACCTTGACGGTCATCGACAGGTCTGGCGACAGCGTGCACTGGCAGCGTTTAGGCAAAAAACTGCTTTCAATGATATTGCGTAGTTCCAAGGCAGACAGAAACATGGTGAACCTCTCCTTATTGATGAAACTGCCAATCAACTCTTCACGTTGACCGCTTTTGCTGCCCCTGCACGGGTGTGTCCCCGCTGATTCCCTGGTGCGGCAAACGGTTGTACTGCGAAATGCCCATTGGAGTGTAGGCGCCCGAAGCCGGTGCGCTGCACCAAAGCGACGCATAAAACGTGCCTTTCATCGGGTCATTTCGACCCTCATGAAATCAAGCACTTGGCGCGGTGGCCAGCAGTTGGCCAGTTGCAAAATGCAAGATCGACCCTCCTGAGCACTGCAATTTGCAAGTCGACGCCAGTTTGCATTCATCGCTGATGACAGTGAGAATGCCCGACATCCACCCTACACCCGCCAGGAGGCTTTCATGGGTTCTTTACGCGCTCGCGCGACAGTCGGTCTGCTCGTTGCCGGCCTGTCTACCCTCGCCCACGCGGCCAAACTCGAAGACGTCGCGCCGTATCCCAAGGCGGAAAACGGCTTCACCCGCCAAGTCATCTACCTGCCCAAACAGGATCAGGAGGAGAACTTCCAGGTTGAAGTGCTCGCCGGCAAAACCCTGGAAGTCGACTGCAATCGCCAGCGCCTGGGCGGCGCTCTGGACGAGAAAAACCTCGAAGGCTGGGGCTATCCGTTCTACCGCCTGGAAAAAGTCATTGGCCCGATGAGCACGCTGATGGCCTGCCCACCCGGCACCGCGAAGAAACGCGCCTTTGTCCCGGTCGTCGGTGACGGCTTCATGCTGCGCTACAACAGCAAGCTGCCACTGGTGATCTACGCCCCGAAAGATGTCGAGGTGCGCTATCGCATCTGGTCGGCTTCGGACAAGGTCGGCACTGCTATTGCGGAATGACCTGAACAGGGAGCACCAAACTTGATTACCTGCCATGTGCGATACGTGATCGATCCGTACCAATTGACCGAGTTCGAGGCCTACGCCAAGGCCTGGCTGGGCATCGTCGAGCGCTTGGGCGGCACGCATCACGGCTATTTCCTGCCCTCCGAGGGCGCGAGCAACATCGCTTATTGCCTGTTCAGCTTTCCTTCGCTGGCCGATTACGAAAGCTACCGGCACATCGCGCTGACCGACCCGGAAAGCACGGCGCTGGTGGAATCACTGGTGCAGAAGAAATTCATCGTCAGCTACGAGCGCAGTTTCCTGCGCCCACTGCTGCCCTGAGTGTTATCACGCCGGGACGCCGCCGCACACCGCGGCGCGCTCGGCGACATGGCGCAGGCTGTCGAAGTTTATATTCGCGCCGGAGTCGATCGCGACGAAGGTCTGCCCGCGAACACCGGTGCGTCCCACGTATTGCTTGATGCCGGCCACCGCCAATGCCCCGGAAGGCTCGGTGATCGAGCGGGTATCGTCGTAGATATTCTTGATCGCCGCGCACAGCTCGTCATTGCTGACGGTGACCACCTCGTCCACGCAAAACCTGCACACCTCAAAACCATAAGCGCCGATCTGCGCCACCGCCACCCCATCGGCGAACGTTCCGACACTGGGCAACACAACGCGCGCATCCGCTTGCAGCGCCGCCTTCAGGCAGGCCGAGTGCTCCGATTCGACACCGATGATCCGCACCTCCGGACGCAGGTATTTGACGTACGCCGCGATGCCGGCAATCAGGCCGCCCCCGCCCACCGGAACGAAGATCGCATCCAGCGGCCCCTGATGCTGACGGAGGATTTCCATGGCAACCGTGCCTTGGCCGGCGATCACGTCCGGGTCGTCGAATGGAGAGACAAAAGTGCGCCCGGTCTGCTCGGCCAGTTGCAGCGCATGGGCCAGGGCAAACGGAAAACTCTCGCCGTGCAGCAGCGCCTCGGCACCCCGACTTCGTACCCCAAGCACCTTGAGTTCGGGGGTGGTCGAGGGCATGACGATGGTCCCCGCGATCCCCAGCTCCCGCGCTGCCAGAGCCACGCCTTGGGCATGATTGCCCGCCGAAGCGGTGATCACCCCGCGTGCTTTCTGCGCATCGCTCAATTGCACCAGCTTGTTGTAGGCGCCACGGATCTTGAAGGAGAACGTCGGTTGCAGGTCTTCGCGCTTGAGCAGGATCCGGTTGCCCAGCGCCTCGGACAGCGCCGGCGCCGCCTGCAACGGCGTGCGCACGGCAATGTCGTAGACCGGCGCGGCAAGGATCTTTTTCACGTACTGCTCAAGCAGGGCTTGCTGGTCGGGGCTGTATTTCATCGTCATCTCCGGGTGCTCTGTGTAGGAGCTGCCGAAGGCTGCGATCTTTTGACTTTGTATTTCTCAAATCCAAAGCAAGATCAAAAGATCGCAGCCTTCGGCAGCTCCTACAGGGAGCCTTCGTTGTTAAAACCCCGGAGACAGAAAATGAAAACCCGCCTCTAGGGCGGGTTGGGTGCTGCAGTCGTGAGCTAGCCCGCCAAATGAGGAATGGCGGTAATAATGCTTGGCTGGCAGCGCAATACGGTGGAAGTCATGGGCCTGAAATTAGCCCGGCGGCGGCCGGCGAGTCAATGGCTTATTTGCGGACGCCAAGGTAGGCTGGCGATTCTGCTCATCACCCCAAGGAAGGAATGCATGATGTCTGTCGCCCTGCCCCTCACTGCGTTGATTGCGTTTACTGGCTACACCGTATCGGTGATGCTCCAGGCC
The DNA here is from genome assembly GCF_029960145.1 of Pseudomonas sp. PS01299. Taxonomy (NCBI): domain Bacteria; kingdom Pseudomonadati; phylum Pseudomonadota; class Gammaproteobacteria; order Pseudomonadales; family Pseudomonadaceae; genus Pseudomonas; species Pseudomonas sp. PS01299. Next base: position 14,769 of record NZ_JASCPO010000074.1, read on the forward strand.
GAACAGTCGTTGATCGACTTCGGCCTCAGCCTGATGTCGCGTCCGGACACGGCGCAGGTGGTGATTGATCTGTATCTGCTGGCGACGCTGGCCGGGGTATGGATGGTTAAGGACGCCCGCTCGCGAGGGATGTCGGTCTGGTCGGTGGTGCCGTATCTGTTGCTGACGGCGGTGTTTGTGTCGATTGGGCCGTTGTTGTATCTGGTGGTGCGTGGGGTTCGGGAGCGCCGGAAAGTGATTGTGCCAGATCCAGCGGGCTGATCCTGAGCCTCCGGTGCTGCTGAAATAGCTTTCGCGAGCAAGCCCTCTCCCACAAGGGATTTGTATCAGGCACAGATCCCCTGCCAACCCGCAATCCACTGTGGGAGCGGGCTTGCTCGCGAAGGTGTCAGCTCAGGCACCGATCAATCACTGGGCCAGCCGCCGCAGCCCCAACAACATCCCCCCCGCCCCCAACAACATCACCAGCAGAAACAACGGGTAAGAAATCCACCACGGCGTGCCTGCCGTCATCATGCTGAACTCGGACATCCCGCCAATGCTCGCAATCAGGTTCAACGGCAGAAACACTACGTTGATCAACGTCAACTTGCGCAGCAAGTTGTTCATGCTGTTATTCATCAAGTTGCCGCGCGCATCGATCAGCCCCGAGAACACCGTGGAGTAGATCTCCGCCTGCTTGTAGCACTGGTTATTCTCGATGATCAGGTCGTCGATCAGCCCGATCGCTTCGCTGCCGAAATGCAGCTTTTCCGCGTGATTGCGCAGCCGCGTCAGCACCGCGCCGTTGCTGTGCAGAGCATTTATGTAATAGATCAGGCTTTCGCTGAGGTTGAACATCTGCACCAGATGCTGGTTCTGCATCGAGGCGTTGAATTTCTGTTGAAGCTCGCGGGCCACCAGTTTGATCACCTTCAGATGGCCGAGGTAGTGATGGATGTTGTTGAACAGCAAATCGAGCAGCACATCCAGCGGTGCATTGAGCGGCTGGCGCGTGCCGATGCCGTGCAGCGGCGTGTCGTCGGTGGCGATCACCAGCAGTTGCCCGGGAGCAAACAGCAGGCCGCAGGACGACACCTCAAACGCCAAGCTGCCACCGCCGGAATAGTTTTCCGGACGTTTCCAGATCAGGAATAAATGATCAGGGTGAAACTCGATTCGCGAGACCTCGTCCGGGTCCAGCGCCGAGGCCAACGCGTGTTCGTCGACCTTGTAGTGGCTGTGCAGCAAATCGCGCTCGGCCGCATCGGGGTTGCTGAACATCATCACCTCGGCGTCCAGCCGCTCGACCCGCTGCAGCGCGCCATGACTCAATGCGAAACTGCTGATCATCGGCGCGTCACCAGGCCTGGCCGCGACGCTTGAGCTCCAGCCGTCGCACGAACTCCTCCAGCACCAGTGAATACAGATCGTCCTGCAAGTAGGCGTCTTCGATACCGGCATCGAGGTTGGGGTTGTCGTTGACCTCGATTACTACCACTTTGTCGCCGGCCTGTTTCAGGTCCACGCCGTAGAGGCCATCGCCGATCAGGTTGGCGGTCTTGACTGCCAGTTCGACCACCGCTCGCGGCGCCTCGTGAACGGCCAAGGTACGGCACTCGCCGTTGATGTCCTGGCCCTTGGCTTTGTGGTTGTAGATTTGCCAGTGTCCCTTGGACATGAAGTATTGGCAGGCGAAGATCGGTTTGCGGTTGAGCACGCCGATGCGCCAGTCGTACTCGGTGTAGAAAAACTCCTGAGCCAGCAGCAACACCGAGTGCTCGAACAGTTCGGCGGTGGCTTCGAGCAACGCCTGCTGGCTTTCGACCTTGATCACTCCGCGAGAAAAACAGCCGTCGGGGATCTTCAGCACCAGCGGAAAACCGAGGCGTTCGCCGACCCGCTCGAAGTCTTCCGGTCGTTCCTTGTAGAGAATTTCGGTGGCGGGCATGCCCAGTTGGTGGCTGTTGAGCAGGTCGGTCAGATACACCTTGTTGGTGCAGCGCAGGATCGACGTCGGATCATCCATGACCACCAGCCCTTCGCTTTCGGCTTTTTTTGCAAAGCGATAGGTGTGGTTGTCGACGCTGGTGGTCTCGCGGATCAGCAAGCCGTCGTACTCGGCGATCCGCGCATAATCCCTGCGCTCGATCAGTTCGACGTCGATGCCCATGCGTTTGCCGACCCGCACGAAGTTTTCCAGCGCCTTGGCGTTGGATGGCGGCAAGGCTTCCTGCGGATCGTGCAGGATCGCCAGGTCGTAACGCGCCACTTGTGGCGAGCGTGGCGCCCGCCAGACTTTACGGCTGAAGCCGTCCAGCGCATTGGCGAACTGATCTTCCTGGTCATCACGCAACTTGTGCAGAGCGCCGGACTTTATGCCTTCGATGTGCCAACCGTTAGTTCGCCGAAACTCAACTAACAGAATCGGACACGGGAACACTTCAAACAACTGTCGAGCCAGATCCTGCAGCGGCTCGATATGCGTCTTGCCGAAGTAAAGTGTCAGGGTAAAACCTTCGGTATCGCTGTAGAGATGATGACTGAGGGCCTTTTCCAGGGTTTTATCGAGATCGTCCAGTGCCAGACCGTAAAGCGATTTTTTCGTCAGCTCGCTGATGGTACGTACCGATGGAATCACCTTGTGGCCGCGGGCTTCAGCCAGCAGCGAGCAGTAGTAACCGTGGCCCAGGTACTTGTAGCTGCGGCACAGATTGATCACCTGCACCCGCTTGCCCGGCTCGCTGTCACGGGTTTGCTCAAGATATTCCTGAGCCGTGACGATGTCCTCGCTGGGAAAGTACGAGGCCCAGTCTTCCTTGCGTTCGACGATAATCAACACTTGACTGGAAGTTCTGATGGCTGGATTTAAAAAAGTTGCCGCCGGCAAACTTTGCTCGGATACTTCGCGCCAATGACCCTGTACCGCTGACATAGAGATTGATCCGTTGGAGAACAAGACCATTTCTATTAAGCACGAAGTTTTTCGAAAGTCTCGTTTCGTTACGCAACTTTTACGGTGGTCATATGAATGCTGTTTTTCGTTTGGCGGTAGTTGAAGATCTGCCAGCGCTGCTGGCCCTGGAAATGCAATGTTTCACCACCGACCGGCTCACCAGCCGCAGCTTTCAGTGGATGATCACCCGCGCCCATGCGCAGCTAATGGTCGCCGAGATCGACGGTCGATTGCTCGGCTACGCACTGGTGCTGTTTCATCGCGGCACCTCGCTGGCGCGCCTGTACTCGATCGCCATTGCCGGGGAAGCTCGCGGCAGCGGATTGGGCAAACAGTTACTGCAACGTATCGAGGCCTGCGCCGTCGAGCATGACTGCGCATACCTGCGCCTGGAAGTGCGTATCGACAACCCCACCGCCATCGCGCTTTACGAGCGCAACGGCTACCGACGCTTTGCGTTGATTCACGATTACTACGAAGACCACGCCGATGCGTTGCGTCTGGAAAAGCGCATTGTTCAGCACCGTGACTCGCGCAACATCAAGGTGCCCTATTATCCGCAAACCACTGAGTTCACCTGTGGCCCGGCCTGCCTGCTGATGGCCATGGGCGCGCTGCAACCTGAGCGCTTGCTGGAGCGGCGTGAGGAATTGCAGATCTGGCGTGAAGCGACCACGGTGTTCATGACCTCCGGCCATGGTGGCTGCAGCCCCCAGGGCTTGGCACTGGCGGCCTGGCGACGGGGGTTTCGGGTGCGTCTACAACTGAGTATGACCGGACCGTTGTTTCTCGATGGCGTGCGCGATGAGCATAAAAAAGACGTCATGCGCCTGGTGCACGAGGAGTTCACTGCGCAAATGCACGAAACCGACATCGATCGGCAGATTGGCACCCACCTGGATTTGCCGAAGTTGTTACAGGCTGGCGGACAGCCTCTGGTGCTGATCAGCAGCTATCGCCTGACCCGCTCCAAATCACCGCATTGGGTGGTGGTCACCGATTGCGATGAAGACTTTGTGTATCTGCACGATCCGGATGTCGATCACAGCCAGCATCGTCAGCCGATGGACTGCCAGCATGTGCCGGTCAGCCATGGCGAGTTTGAGAAGATGAGCCGGTTTGGGCGTGGCAAATTGCGGGCAGCGGTAGTTTTGTATCCCCGGAATGAAATCTCTGGCTGACCCGTTGTAGTGAGGGGATTTAGCGAAACGTCGCACCGCCCCGATGGCGCGCGAAGCGGGCCCTCCTGAATTTTTAAGGGCCTGCTGCACAGGCCATCGGGGATAAATCCCCTCACTACAATTGAGACTGAGTGTCTGAAGTGAAGTTATTTCAGACCGATTTTGTACAACGAACCATCCTGTTCATCCGTCAGCACATACAGATAGCCATCCGGCCCCTGCCGTACATCACGAATCCGCTGCTTAAGCTCACCCAGCAGCCGCTCCTCATGCACCACCTTGTCCCCGTCAAACTGCAAACGAATCAGCTCCTGACTGACCAGCGCGCCGATAAACAGGTTCTGCTGCCAAGGCTTGAAGCGGTCAGCGTCATAGAACGCCATCCCGCTGACACCGGGGGACTTCTCCCAGACATGGTGCGGATCAACCGCACCCTCGACACTCTTGCCCTTGGCTTCCGGGATCGGTTGCAGCGAATAGTTGATGCCGTGGGTCGCCAGCGGCCAACCGTAGTTCTTGCCGCGCTCAATGATGTTCACCTCATCGCCGCCACGGGGGCCGTGTTCGTTTTCCCAGATAGTGCCATTCCACGGATTGAGCGCCGCGCCCTGCGGGTTGCGCTGGCCGTACGACCAGATCTCCGGACGCACACCGGGCTGGCCCACGAACGGGTTGTCATCCGGCACCTTGCCGTCGGGGAAGATCCGCACGACCTTGCCCTGCAGCTTGTCGAGATCCTGCGCGGTCGGCCGGTCGTTGTTTTCGCCCAGGGTGATGAACAGATAACCGTCGCGGTCGAACACCAGTCGTGAGCCGAAGTGGTTGCCGGTCGAGAGTTTCGGCTCCTGACGGAAGATCACCTTGAAATCGCTGATCGTCTTCAGGTCATCCGACAGCCGCCCACGCCCCACCGCCGTACCGGCCTTGTCCCCGGCGCCACCGCCCTCGGCGTAGGACAGATAGACCAGTCGATCCTGTTTGAAGTCCGGCGACAGCACCACGTCGAGCAAACCGCCCTGGCCCTTGGCCCAGACCTTCGGCACGCCACTGATGGGCTCGGAACGCTTGCCGTCGGCTGTAATCAGCCGCAGGGTTCCCGGCCGCTCGGTCACCAGCATGCCCTGACGATCTGGCAGAAACGCCAACGCCCAAGGGTGCTGAAGGCCTTGAGTAACCGTGGTGACTTCAAGGGTGCCCTGCTCGCTTTGCAGCTCTTGGGGGGCAGCGGCGAAAGCTGAAGCGCTGATCAGCGCGCCGGCGCACAGCGTGGCTAGAAGGGTTTTACGCAACATGCACGATTCCTTTTGTTCATTTCAAAGGCTGACAGGAACGCAGTCCCGCCGTTCAACGGTTGCCGTCTCCATCGCGTGGCGGTGGGTTGGGGATGAATCTGGGCGGCGTACTCGGCACCGAGCGTTGCTGCTGACCATTGCCAATCCCGCCGTTACCAACGGTGGGCGTACTGGGCGCCGGCACTGTATTCGGCCCGCGAATCGCCGGCGCGCTGGGCTGCGTGCCCTGCATGCTGTTGGGATTGGCCCGGCGGATCGGGCTGTTGTAGGGATTGTTGTTGGTGCCGGTGGGACTTTGCGCCAGCAATAGCGGCGCGGACGGTGCCGCGACGCCGGCATGCGCCAGACCGGCCCCAAGGAGCAGAACGATAATGCCTGGCAGTATTCGGTTCATGGGGTGGCCTCTCGATGCACAGGTGATAGAGCCTTCGAGTCCACGCTACGCCCCGGGTTCGGATTTGTTAACCCGTCGCCCTTAAACAAGATGTAACACGGCTTGACCGGCAACGCCGCGCGCCACGCAAATGCCGGAAACTTTCGCACTGCGCCACAGGTCACCTGATCATCACTTGGAGAACTCACCATGGCTCGGGCAATCTGGAAAGGCGCGATCAGTTTCGGACTGGTACACATCCCTGTCGCGCTGGTGTCGGCAACCTCTTCGCACGGCGTGGACTTTGACTGGCTCGACAGCCGCAGCATGGATCCGGTGGGCTACAAACGGGTGAACAAGGTCACCGGCAAGGAAGTCACCAAGGAGCACATCGTCAAAGGTGTGGCCTATGAAAAGGGCCGCTACGTGGTGCTCAGCGAGGAAGAGATCCGCTCGGCGCACCCGGTGTCGACGCAGACCATCGACATTTTCTCCTTCGTGGATGCCGAGCAGATCCCGCTACAGAACATCGACACACCCTACTATCTCGCACCTGACAAGCGCGGCGGCAAGGTCTACGCCCTGCTGCGCGAAACATTGAGCAAAACCAACAAGGTCGCCCTCGCCCGCGTCGTCCTGCACACTCGGCAATATCTGGCAGCACTGATGCCGCTGGAATCGGCGCTGGTGCTGGTCAAACTGCGCTGGCCGCAGGAAGTCCGCGGCCTTGATGAGCTGGAGCTGGGCAGCGAAGTGACCAAACCGCAACTGGCCAAGGGCGAGTTGGACATGGCTAAACGTCTGGTGCAGGACATGAGCGGCGACTGGAGCCCGGAGGACTACAAGGACGAGTTTGAAGACAAGATCATGGCCCTGGTCGAGAAAAAGGCCCACGAAGGCAAGATCGAGGATGTCGAGACCGTGGGTGGCGAGGAGGAGCGCAAGTCTGCGGATGTTATCGACTTGACCGAGTTGCTTAAACGAAGCCTGGGCGGTAAAGCGCCGGCCAAAGCGAAGGCAAAAGAAAAGCCTGCCAGTAAGGCAGCCCCGGCGAGAAAGACCAAAAAGGCCTCGGGGGCGTAATCAGATGCGGTTCCTGTCAGGAAGCTGACAGGTTGGCTTTGAGAGACTCATCGCTCCCACAGTTGAAATGCGTTCTTTCCTGAACTCACATTCCACTGTAGGAGCCAGCCTGCTGGCGATGGCATAAACAGGCGCGATACACCGGTCAGATCAAAATGAAGATCGCCAGCAAACCGCCGAAAATCGCCCACTTCTCCATGTAGTAACGCGCACGATTACGCTTTTTCAGCTCTTTACCACGCAGGCGAACCTTGTAGATTTTGGTAAACAGGCGATTGATCCCACCGGTGCGGTCACCGGCGTCATTCGGCGCACCGGCCGCGGACATCACGGTACGGCTGAACCAGCTGTTGAACGCCGCCGCCCAGCGATATTTCATCGGGCGCTCGATGTCGCAGAACAGGATGATGCGGTTCTTGTCGGTGGTGTTTTCGGCGTAGTGGATGTAAGTCTCATCAAACATCACCGCTTCACCGTCGCGCCAGTGGTAGCTCTCGCCGTCGACATTGATGTAGCAACCGGCATCATTCGGCGTGTCGAGACCCAGGTGGTAGCGGTACGAACCGGCATACGGGTCACGGTGGCGAACCAGTTTCGAACCCGGTGGCAGCTCGGCGAACATTGCGGCCTTGATCGAGCCGATGCTCTGCACCAGCTCAGTGGTGCGCGGGCACAGCTTCATCGCCGACGGATGGCTCTCGCCGTACCATTTCAAGTAGAAACGCTTCCATCCACTTTTGAAGAACGAATTGAAACCGACGTCATCGTACTGATTCGAGCGCTTGATCTCACCGGCGCGCAGCAGGTTCTGCCCTTCCTGGCGAATTTCTTCCCAATGCGCCTGCAACGGGCTCAGGTCCGGAAACTCGGACGGATCGAGATACGGTTTGTTCGGCTTCTTCGAAAACAGGTAAAGGAAGCAGTTGATCGGGGCCAGAAACGTCGAGTGATCGCTCAGTTGACGGCCCAGTTTGTGACGCACACGTCCACGAAGGTGAACGTATGCAATCGAAATGACATAAATAGCGGCAATGATGAGTTTCACGGAAATCGTCACACGTCAAAAGTGAACAAACTGCGCGCCTGCCGGCCAGAGGCCCAGGGTCTGATGCAGTGGCATGAATACAAATACTATCCCGGTGGCACTTCCTTGAGCCCATGCCGTTAGCGGCTATTGGGTAATCGGATGGCATTTTAGCCATACTTTGTAACCAATAGTGAACCTGATCTGTGAAAAACTGTCCGCTGAATCTGCCAAACAGCAGGCGCGACGTCATCGCCCTATCGTTTAAAGAGCCAGACCAGTACAATCGCCGCCAAACTTTACGCGCCCCCCTTGGTTGATGACGGGACTATCCCGCTTCAGCGCACTTTGACTCGGGCCAAGCGCTCCAGCCGCACCCTCGCTACTCAGAATGCTTCGCAGGAAAAACCTTTGATTTCTACAGCTAACATCACGATGCAGTTCGGCGCCAAGCCGCTCTTCGAAAACGTTTCGGTCAAATTCGGCGCGGGCAACCGCTACGGCCTGATCGGCGCCAACGGTTGCGGCAAGTCGACCTTCATGAAAATCCTCGGCGGCGACCTCGATCCGTCCGGCGGTCAGGTCATGCTCGAGCCGAACGTCCGTCTGGGTAAATTGCGCCAGGACCAGTTCGCCTACGAAGAATTCACCGTGATCGATACTGTGATCATGGGTCACGAAGAGCTGTGGAAGGTCAAGGCCGAGCGCGATCGCATCTACTCGCTGGCGGAAATGAGCGAAGAAGACGGCATGGCCGTGGCCGAGCTGGAAACCGAGTTCGCCGAGATGGACGGCTACACCGCAGAATCCCGCGCCGGTGAACTGCTGCTGGGTCTGGGTATTCCGCTGGAACAGCATTTCGGCCCGATGAGCGAAGTCTCGCCAGGCTGGAAACTGCGCGTATTGCTGGCGCAGGCGCTGTTCTCCGATCCGGAAGTGCTGTTGCTCGACGAACCGACCAACCACCTGGACATCAACACCATTCGCTGGCTGGAAAACGTTCTGACCCAGCGTAACAGCCTGATGATCATCATCTCTCACGACCGTCACTTCCTGAACAGCGTGTGCACGCACATGGCCGACCTGGATTACGGCGAGCTGCGCCTGTTCCCGGGCAACTACGACGAGTACATGACCGTGGCGACCCAGTCCCGCGAGCAACTGCTGTCGGACAACGCCAAGAAGAAAGCGCAGATTTCCGAGCTGCAATCGTTCGTCAGCCGCTTCTCGGCCAACGCCTCGAAAGCCAAACAGGCCACTTCCCGTGCCAAGGCGATCGACAAGATCCAGCTGGCCGAGGTCAAGCCTTCCAGCCGCGTGAGCCCGTTCATCCGCTTCGAGCAGAACAAAAAGCTGCACCGCCAGGCGGTCATGGTCGAAAAGATGGCCAAAGGTTTCGACGGCAAGCCACTGTTCAAGGACTTCAGCTTCCAGGTTGAAGCCGGCGAGCGCGTAGCGATCATCGGCCCGAACGGTATCGGCAAAACCACCCTGCTGCGTACCCTGGTCAACGAACTGACCCCGGATGCCGGTAGCGTCAAGTGGACCGACGCCGCGGAACTGGGCTACTACGCTCAGGACCATGCGCACGACTTCGAAGACGACGTGACGCTGTTCGACTGGATGGGTCAGTGGACGCAGGGCGAGCAGATGATTCGCGGCACTCTGGGCCGCATGCTGTTCTCCAACGACGAGATCCTCAAGTCGGTCAAAGTGATTTCCGGTGGTGAGCAAGGTCGCATGCTGTTCGGCAAGCTGATCCTGCAAAAGCCGAACGTGCTGATCATGGACGAACCGACCAACCACTTGGACATGGAATCGATCGAGGCGCTGAACCTGGCGCTGGAAAACTACCCGGGCACGCTGATCTTTGTCAGTCACGACCGTGAGTTCGTATCGTCCCTGGCGACGCGCATCATCGAGCTGAGCGCCAACGGCGTGACTGACTTCAGCGGCACTTACGATGACTACCTGCGTAGTCAGGGTGTGGTGTTCTAAGAGCAGCTACGAGCCTCCAGCTTCAAGCGAAAGCCCTGTCGGTGTGACAGGGCTTTTTGCATTTCGGAGCCAATATTTATGCGGGCACCAACACCATCGCGAGCAGGCTCACTCCTACATTTGAAATGCGCCCCCTCCTGTAGGAGTGAGCCTGCTCGCGATGAGGCCACCAGCAACAATCGGAATAGCCAGGAAAAATAGTTAGCCTGCTTCCTTTTATTCCAGCACCCAGCCATGATGCCGACTCTCCCACCGCCGCCCGCGAACGAGTCCACATGTCTGCGCAGCAACCGCCTCCGCAAAGCTCCCTGGCGATCACCCTGCAGATCGTCTCCATCGTGTTCTACACCTTTGTCGCCTTCCTGTGCATCGGCCTGCCGATCGCGGTGCTGCCCGGTTATGTGCATGAGCAGCTGGGTTTCAGCGCCATTATTGCCGGGCTGGTCATCGGCTCGCAGTATCTGGCCACCCTGCTCAGTCGGCCGATGGCCGGACGCATGTCGGATACGCTGGGTACCAAACGGGCGATTGTTTTTGGCTTGTCGGGGATTGTGCTCAGCGGGCTGCTGACGCTGATCTCGACGCTGTTGCAGGACTTCCCGATGCCGAGCCTGATCATTCTGATCGTCGGGCGCCTGCTTCTCGGCGTCGCACAGGGCTTGATCGGCGTCGGCACCATCAGTTGGTGCATGGGCCAGGTCGGCGTCGAACACACAGCGAGGTCGATCGGCTGGAACGGCATTGCCTCCTATGGCGCGATTGCCATTGGCGCGCCACTGGGCGTGGTCATGGTCGCCGATTACGGCTTTGCCAGCCTGGGCATCGCTCTGTCGATATTGGCCGCCGGGGCCTTGGTGTTGATCCGCAATAAGCCTTCGGTGCCGGTGGTACGCGGCGAACGGCTGCCTTTTTGGGCGGTGTTCGGGCGGATTGCACCGTATGGGGCCAGTTTGACTCTGGCGTCGATCGGCTACGGCACGCTGACCACCTTCATCACCCTTTATTACCTCAACCGTGGCTGGAGCGGCGCGGCGTATTGCCTGACGGTGTTCGGCGTGTGTTTCATCCTGTCGCGGCTGCTGTTCATTTCGGCGATCAGCCGTTTTGGCGGCTTCAATTCGGCGATCGCCTGCATGAGCATCGAGACCGTCGGCCTGGTGTTGTTGTGGCTGGCGCCCTCTACCGCGTTCGCCCTGATTGGCGCGGGACTGGCCGGGTTTGGCTTGTCGCTGGTGTATCCGGCGCTGGGGGTCGAGGCGATCAAGCAGGTGCCCAGTTCCAGCCGTGGCTCGGGGTTGGGGGCCTATGCGGTGTTCTTTGATCTGGCGCTGGCGATTGCCGGGCCGTTGATGGGTTCGGTGGCGTTGAATCTGGGGTATGCGTGGATTTTCTTCAGTGCGGCGCTGTTGTCAGTGATCGGGCTGGGGTTGACCTTGGTACTCAAGCGCCACTCGACATCCTGAAATTTCGTACAAATCACTGTGGGAGCGGGCTTGCTCGCGAAGGCGGTGGGTCAGTCAAAATATAGAGTGACTGATCTATCGCATTCGCGAGCAAGTCCGCTCCCACAGGGGGATTGA
>NZ_JASCPO010000075.1:0-26100 GCF_029960145.1 Pseudomonas sp. PS01299
GCTCGCGATAGCGCCGTCACATTCAACAGCTTCGTTGACTGACAAATCGCTATCGCGAGCAGGCTCACTCCTACAAGGGTTTGTGCCTAGACTGAAGCAACTGTCGGGATTGCCCCGCCTCGGGGCCGCTTAGGGATATCGACCATGCAATGGATGTTCATGTTGATCGGGTTGCTGCTCGGCTGGCTGCTCGACGAGTCGTTCAGTGCCGCGCTGCTCGGTGCACTGCTCGGGCTGGCGATCGGGCAAACGCTGCGGATCGCCCGGCTTGGCTCGCAGGCCACCGACCAACAGCGTCAACTGGAACAGGCCAAGGTCGCCCTGCAAGCTGTCGAGCAGCGTCTGTTTCTGCTTGAAGGTGCAAGCGTGCGCACCACACCGCCGAGCGTGGCGCCGATGCCGGACGCCATCGTTGAGCCGATCATCGTCGCCGAACAATCCTCCCCCACGCCGGATCTGGTCTGGGAACTGCCGCCCGAACTAGAACCGATCTCTGCCGTTGCCAGCGAAACCAGCCAGCCGCTGCCGGCGGATGTCTGGCGCCTGGATGCTGTTACCGACGAGCCAACAGCGCCGGCACAGCCTGCCGAACCTCGTGGCCCGAACCTGATCGAGCGTGGCATCAGCGCTGCGCGTAACTGGCTGTTCGGTGGCAACACCGTGCTGCGGGTTGGCGTGGTGCTGCTGTTTTTCGGTCTGGCGTTCCTGCTGCGCTACGCCACCGAGGGCATGGTGGTGCCAATCGAATTGCGTTATGCCGGTGTTGCGGCAGCGGCGTTGGCCTTGCTGGCACTGGGCTGGTGGCTGCGTACGCGCAACAGCAGTTATGCGCTGATTCTGCAGGGCACCGGGATCGCGGTGCTGTACCTGACGGTGTTCGCGGCGATGCGTCTGCATCCGTTGCTTGATCCATCTGCCGCGCTGGGGTTGCTGGTGGCGGTCACGGTGTTCTCGGCGATTCTCGCCATCACTCAGGATGCGCTGGGCCTGGCGGCGGCCGCTGCGCTCGGCGGTTTCGCCGCGCCGATCCTGACCTCGACCGGGGCTGGCAACCATGTTGCGCTGTTCAGCTATTTCGCATTGCTCAATGCCGGCATTCTCGCCATTGCCTGGTTCAAGGCCTGGCGCCTGCTTAACCTGATCGGGTTCGTCGGCACGTTCGGTATCGGCTTCGCCTGGGGCCTGCGCTCCTATGCGCCCGAGCTGCTGTGGAGCACCGAGCCGTTCCTGATTCTGTTCTTCCTGATGTACCTGGGCATTGGCCTGTTGTTCGCCCGACGCAAGTTGCTCGACATGCCCGATGCGCCGGCGGACGGCGATCGCGAGGCGCTGCTGCACTGGTCGGCGCGCAAGGGCGACTACGTCGACGGCACGATGCTGTTCGGCCCGTCGATCGTGGGCTTCGGCTTGCAGTTTGCGCTGGTGCAGCACCTGGAGTTCGCCGCCGCGTTCAGCGCACTCGCACTGGGCGTGATCTACATGGGCCTGGCCCGGGTGTTGATGGGCGGCCGCGCCTTGTTGCTGGGTGAAACCTGTCTGGCGCTGGGGGTGATTTTCGCCAGTCTGGCGATCCCGCTGGGCCTCGATGCGCGCTGGACTTCGGCGGCGTGGGCAGTGGAGGGCGCGGGGATTTTCTGGCTCGGCCTGCGTCAGCATCGGCCGTTCGCCCGAGCGTTTGCCCTGCTGCTGCAACTGGGGTCGGCGCTGGCCTTTCTCAGTCAGTTGCGAGTTGGTGAAAGCAGCCTGCTCGACGGCGCACCGTTGGGCGCATTGATGCTCGGCATCGCGCTGCTGTTCAGTTTCTATCAATTGCGCAAAGCCTCGGCGGAACAGGCTTCGCCGTGGGAGCGCCAGGGCTTGCCGGTGCTGGCGGCGCTGGGTCTGACCTTCCTGTACCTGTTGGCGCCGCTGTTTTTCCTGGTTCAGGCGACAGCGATCAGTTGGGCCTTGGCCGGACTGGTGACCCTGTTTGTCGGCCTGCGCCTGCAATCGCGCACGTTCCTGTTCACCGCGTTCGCCGTGCAGTTGCTCGGCGGTGCGTTGTTCCTGTTGCGCCTGCAAGGTGCAGGTGAGGATTCGGCGGCCGTGTTCAGCGCCGGGTGGAGCGGTTTGCTCAGCGCATCGGTGATCGGTGTGGCGTTGATCGGCGGGATGCTGCTGGCGGCGCGCGACGAGATGGTGCGCGGCGATGTGCGGCTGCTGCGCGGGTTGTCGGTGGTGTTGCTGGCGGGGTTGGTGCTGATCAATCTGGCGGTGCTGTTCGTGCTGCCGTGGCAAACCGCGAGTGCGGTGTGGGCGGCGAGCGGTCTGTTGATCATCTGGCTGAGCCTGTACCTCAAACAGCGCGTGAGTTTTGTCTTTGGGCTGTTGTTGCAGTTGATCGGTGGCGCGGCGTTCTTGTTGGCCGGCCCCGAGTTGCTCGGGCCGCTGTCCAGCGAAGGACTGCGGCCGTTGGCCCATTGCGGTTTCTGGACGCCGCTGGTATTGGGGCTGGCCGCGCTGGTCGGTGCCTGGCGTCTGCAACTGGGCAATCACGCCTCGGCCTTCGATGCGCTGAGTTTGCAACGCCTGTCCGAAGTGCTGCTGGTGTGGGGCGCCGGTTGGTGGGCGTTGGCGTGGGTCAGTGAGGTGCTGCGTTTTGCGCCGCTGAATCTGCAGGCGACGCTGTTGCTGCTGATTGCCGCGCTGAGTGTGGCGCTGTGGACATTGTTGGCGCTGCGCCTGAAATGGCCGGCGCTGGGCCTGCTCTGCACCTTGCTGATCCCGGCGGCGGGGCTGGTGCTGCTGGCGGCGTGGCATGCGCGTTATCACCCAGCGGCGAATTTCGGTTGGCTGGCGTGGGTATTGGTGTTCGCCGTGCATTTCTTCAGCCTGCGGCGTCTGGCGCCGATGCTACCGGCACGCGCCTTGAGCACGGCGCACGTGCTGGGTTGCTGGCTGCTGATCGGCGTACTGGCGCTGGAGCTGCGCTACGGTCTGCTGCTGTTGTCCGAGCAATACAACGCGTGGCGCTGGCTGGGCTGGGCGATCCTGCCGAGCCTGTATCTGCTGTTGGCGGCGGCTCCGCGCAGCTGGCCATGGCCGGTGGCGGCATTCCCGCGGGAATATCGTTTGTACGCCGCCGCGCCGCTGGCAGTGCTGATGCTGGCGTGGTTCTGGCTGGCCAACGGCGTCAGCGACGGTAACGCCGAACCGCTGCCGTACGTGCCGCTGATCAACCCGTTGGAATTGGGCCTGCTGTTCGCCTTGTTCGGGGTGTACGTGTGGTCGCGTCATGCGGTGACGCAGTTTGCCCAGCGCAAGGATTACGCCGAGTACGCCACGCAACTGGTCGCCGGGGTCTCCCTATTCGCCTTCTGTACCGCGTTGGTGACCCGCGCTGCGCACCATTGGGCGGGCATTCCGTTCGAGCTGGATCTGCTGCTCGAATCGATGCTGGTGCAGGCCGGGCTGTCCATCGTCTGGACCTTGATGGCGTTGGGGCTGATGATCGGCGGACACCTGCGGCACCGGCGCGAAGTGTGGCTGATCGGCGCGGCGCTGATTGCGCTGGTGGTGGCCAAACTGATTTTTGTCGAATTGAGCAACCGTGGCGGACTGGCCCGGATCGTCTCGTTTATCGGCGTCGGCGTGTTGCTGCTGGTGGTGGGCTATTTCGCACCGCTGCCACCGAAACGTGTCGAAGCCGAACCGGTGGCGGACAAACCCGTGCCGGATACCGAAGGAGTTTCATCTTGAGTCGCATGCTGAATCTGGGGTGGTTGGCGCTGGGCGTGGTGATGGCTGCCGGCGCCCAGGAAAAACCGGCGGACTTCGCCACGCAGGTGCCGCTGACGGTGAGTGGCAACGGCCCGTGGTATCGCCTCGATCTGCCGCTGAGCGCGCAATTGCAGGCCCGCCAGACCGATCTCAGCGACCTGCGCGTGTTCAACGCCGCCGGCGAACCGCAGGCCTATGCCCTGGCTCGGGAATCGGCGCAGACTCGCGACGACGGTCAGTTGCATGAGGTGAAGTGGTTCCCGCTGTACAACGCCGCCGATGCCAGTGAGCGTGCGCCGAACGTGCGCGTGCAATCGACCACCACCGGCACATTGGTTGAAGTGCAGCCGTCGACTCAGCTGGAGGCCGGCGAAGAAGTGCTGCGTGGCTGGTTGCTCGATGCCAGTGCGATCAAGGCGCCGCTGCAGCAGTTGATTCTTGACTGGACCAGCGAGCGTGACGGCTTCCAGCGCTTCAGCATCGAGGCCAGTGATGACTTGCAGCATTGGCAGGCGTGGGGTGATGGGCAGGTCGCGCGGCTGACCTTTTCCGACGAACGCATCGAACAGCACGAAGTGACGCTGCCGGGGCAATCTGCGCGCTATCTGCGCCTGTTGTGGGATGCGCCAACCTCGGCGCCCATCCTCACGTCGGCGCAACTGAAAAGCAGCGATCCACGTAACGTGCCGCTGCCGTTGGTCTGGTCGCAAGCGCTGGCGGGCAACAGCACCAAGTCCGGCGAGTACACCTGGCAGTTGCCGATGGGCCTGAATGTCGAGCGGGTGCAGGTCGAGCTGAAGCAGCCGAACAGTCTGGCTCCGGTCACACTCGCGGGCCGGCGCGAAAGCAGCCTGCCGTGGCAGACACTGAGCAACGGTTTGCTGTATCGCCTGACCCAGAACGGTCAGGACGTGGTGCAAAACGAATTGCAGTTGTACGGGCAGACTGTGCAGCAGCTGAAACTGAGCGTGGATGAGCGTGGCGGCGGTCTGGGTGAGCAGGCACCGAGCCTGAAGTACGCGGTGCGGGCGACCCAGGTGATTTTCCTCGCACGGGGTGACGGGCCTTACAGCCTGGCGCTGGGCAATCCGACGGTGAAAACCGCGAACCTGCCGCTGAGCACGCTGATTCCGGATTTCAAACCGGAAAAACTCGCGGCGCTGGGCAAGGCCTCGGTGCAGGGTGAGGTGGTTGCCACTCAGGCTGCGCCGGCGACTACGGCGGCAGTAGCCGAGACCAACTGGAAGAAAATCGGCCTGTGGGCGGTGTTGCTGGTGAGTGTGGTGTTCCTCGGGGCGATGGCGGCGAGCCTGTTGCGCAAGCTGCCGACCAATTCCTGAGCATGGCTGGCGCTGCGCGCCAATCGCTGGCAAGCCAGCTCCCACAGTTGACCGAGTAGCCTCGATGGACGCGATCAATGTGGGAGCGGGCTTGCTCGCGAAGGCGGCTGATCGGCCAACGAGAATTTCAGATCGGTCGCGGTTGCGCACGCACCACCCGTCCCGTTTCGAACTACGCTCAATCCGGTACCTGAACTCTCTCGACCCGATCACGTCTGATACAAGCAATTGCGCCCCAATGCACGTTACCGGGCGTCATCGCTCGCTACGTTTTCAGACTCCCTGTAAACTGCGCGGGTTTTTAGCCCCCCATTCCACCGGAGCCGTCCATGTCCCGCGTTACCCTGAGTCGCTATTTGATTGAGCAGACCCGCAGCAATAACACTCCTGCCGATCTGCGCTTCCTGATCGAAGTGGTGGCGCGTGCTTGCAAAGAGATCAGCCACGCCGTGTCCAAAGGCGCCCTGGGTGGTGTTCTGGGCAGCATGGGCACTGAAAACGTCCAAGGCGAAGTGCAGAAGAAGCTCGACGTGCTGTCGAACGAGATCCTGCTCGAAGCCAACGAATGGGGCGGTCACCTGGCCGGCATGGCGTCCGAAGAAATGGACAATGCCTACCAGATCCCGGGCAAATACCCGAAAGGCGCCTACCTGCTGGTGTTCGACCCACTGGACGGCTCGTCGAACATCGACATCAACGCTCCGGTCGGCACCATCTTCTCGGTATTGCGTTGCCCGAACGAATACCTGAGCCAGAACGAGCCGCTGAACGAAAAAGCCTTCCTGCAGCCAGGCACCCAGCAGGTTGCCGCCGGTTACGCGATCTACGGCCCGCAGACCATGCTGGTGCTGACTCTGGGCGACGGCGTCAAAGGCTTCACCCTGGACCGCGAAATGGGCAGCTTCGTACTGACCCACGAAGACATCACCATTCCTGAAACCACCCAGGAATTCGCGATCAACATGTCCAACCAGCGCCACTGGGAAGCCCCGGTGCAACGCTACGTCAGCGAACTGCTGGCCGGCGAAGAAGGCCCGCTGAAGAAGAACTACAACATGCGCTGGGTCGCCGCGATGGTGGCCGACGTGCACCGCATCCTGACCCGTGGCGGTCTGTTCATGTACCCACGCGACAGCCGTGAGCCATCCAAGCCCGGCAAACTGCGTCTGATGTACGAAGCCAACCCGATGTCGTTCCTGGTGGAACAGGCCGGCGGCGCGTCCACTGACGGCCACCAGCGCATCCTCGACATTCAGCCGGAAGGCCTGCACCAGCGCGTAGCGGTGTTCCTCGGCTCGAAAGAAGAAGTCGCCCGCGCCACGGCTTACCACAAGGAATAAGCCATGACCGCGCCCTGGCAGCCGTTGCTCGATTGGTGGTTCGGACATGTCGAATCACCGGACGAGATTGCGGCTGACAAGGGCAAGTTGTGGTTCGGCAAGAAAGACAGCCAAGACCTCGAAGCGCGTGAGCGTTTCGGGGTCTTTGTCGATCAGGCCCTCGCTGGCGAATTGGCCGAGTGGACGCAACGTCCCGAAGGTTGGCTGGCCGTGGTGCTGCTGCTCGATCAACTGCCGCGCATGATCTTTCGCGACACGCCCAAAGCATTCTCGGGTGATCTGCGTGCGCAGAAACTTGTCGCGCAGGGCATTGCTGCGGATTTCGACCGGAAACTGAAGCCGATCCAGCGCGTATTCATTTATCTGGTGTTCGAACACTGCGAAAACCTCGCGGTGCAGAACGAAGCCGTTTCGCGCTTTATCGATCTGGTGGCTGAGCAGCCGGAAAGCGAACGGGCGGTGTTTGCCGACAATCTGGACTATGCCGAGCGGCATCGGAAAGTGATTGCGCGGTTTGGAAGGTTTCCGCATCGCAATGCGGTGTTGGGACGGGAGTCTACGGCGGAGGAGTTGGCGTTTCTCAGTCAGCCTGGGTCACGGTTCTGATTTGTTGAGTTCAAGGATTGCCGTTCAACAGTCTCTTCATCAAAAGTGAAGGCAGGCTTTTTCTTGAGTCGACAATGATATGAACGAAGACGGTTTTTTCTCTGACTTCATAAATGACTCGGTTCATCCCGGAAATGATTTGTCGGTATTGACCAAGGTTGAGCTTCTCGATTTCCTCGGGGATTGAACCGGAATAAGGAAGGTCTGCGAGACCAAGAATGGCGGTCTTGAGATCAGCGTAGGTACTCTGCCACGTCTGACTCGAGAACTGTTTGATAAGGTAGGTACGGAGTTCTTTGAGATCTGTCTGTGCGGACTGAAGAATAACGACCTTTAAACTCATTGATGGTCGGCCCTGTCCAAGTCCGCGAAAACATCCTCAGCGTCTCGATACTTGCCTTCCTCAATCTCCCGATTGCCCATTGCCAATAGCTTCAGCAAAGCCATCGTGTCTTCTTGCTCCTCAAAGCTTTTCACGTCCATAACTACAAGCTTGGCTTCACCATTTTGGGTGATGACCAATGGCTCACGGCTTTCAGTGATCGACTTGACGATCTCCGCTGTATGACTTTTGAGGTAGCTGATCGGTTTGATTTGCGATGAAAGCTTCATGGTTGAGTCTCGCCAAATTGAACAGGACTGAGTTTAGTCTTAATTCAGTCCAGCGTCATTGCGAGCTGACCAGCGTATTTCAACTCAAAATTCAATCGTCGCTAACGCCGTCATCGCCAGCAGGCTGCCTCCCAAAGGGAATCTGTGTCGTTCACAAAAACCTGTGGGAGCGAGCTTGCTCGCGAAGACGCCAGTGGCCGCGCCTTAGATCCTGAAGCTGCCTACCAGCTGCTTCAAGCGCGCTGCCTGCTGCTCCAGATCCGAACAAGCGCGCAAGGTTGCCTGCAGGTTCTCCACACCTTCCTGGTTCAGCGTGTTGATCTCGTTGATGTCGACGTTGATCGATTCGACCACAGCCGTCTGCTCCTCAGTCGCGGTAGCCACCGACTGGTTCATGCCGTCGATCTCGCCGATGCGTTGGGTCACGCTGCCCAGGCGTTCGCCGGCCTGGTTGGCGATGCCGACGCTGCTTTCGCTCTCGCGCTGGCTCTCGGTCATGATGCTCACTGCCTGGCGTGCGCCGACCTGCAGTTCTTCGATCATCTTCTGCACTTGCTGCGCCGAATCCTGGGTGCGGTGGGCGAGGTTGCGCACCTCGTCAGCGACCACGGCGAAACCACGGCCAGCCTCACCGGCGCGGGCCGCTTCGATGGCAGCGTTCAGCGCCAGCAGGTTGGTCTGCTGCGAGATGCTGGTGATCACTTCCAGAATCTGCCCGATGTTCACCGTGTTGCTGTTGAGGGTTTCGATGTTGCCGCAGGAGTCGCTGATTTTTGCCGACAACTGCTGCATCGCGTGGATGGTTTTATCCACAACCTGCTGGCCGTCGACCGCCAGGCTGCGCGCATCACTGGAGTGCTGCGAGGCGAGGGCGGCGTTCTGGGCGATTTCCTGAGCGGCGGCGCCGAGCTGGTTGATCGCCGCGGCCACGCTGTTGGTGCGGGTCGCTTGCTGATCGGAGTTGTACATCGACGAATTCGATGCGGCGACCACTCGCAGGGCGACTTCGTTGACCTGGCCGGTGGCCGAGGACACTTCACGGATCGAGGTGTGAATACGTTCGACGAAGCGGTTGAACGACAGACCCAGCGCGCCGAATTCATCATGGCCGTGGATCACCAGACGCTTGGTCAGGTCGCCTTCACCTTCAGCGATGTCGTGCATGGCGCGGCCCATGGTCAGCAGCGGTTGCATCAGCACGCGGATCAGCATGCCGAGCAGGGCGATGATGATCACCACGGCGATCACCATGGCGATCAGCGCCGAGGTGCGGAATTCGCTGAGCATCGAGAATGCGGTGTCCTTGTCCAGCACCAGCGCCACGTACCAGTCGGCCGATGGCACGCCGTTGACGCGGGTGAAGGAGATCAGTTGTGTCTTACCGTTGAACTCGACTTCTTTCAGGCCCGGGCTGACTTTCGGTGCGCCGTTTGGATAAGCCTCGGCGAGGGTTTTCAGGACCAGTTTGCTGTCCGGGTGAATCAGAATCTTGCCATCGGCGCTGACGATGAACGCATGGCCGTGGCCACCAAAGTTGAGCGAGTTGATGATCGCGCTGACGCTGGTCAGGTCGATATCCGCGCCGGCCACACCGATCATCTGGCCCTGACGTTGCACCGGGGTGGCGACGGTGATTACCAGTTTGCCCGACGATGCGGCGATGTAGGGTTCGGTGACGATGGTCTGTTGGGCGCTGTTGGCTGCCTTGTACCAGCCACGGGCGCGCGGGTCGTAGTCCGGCGCGCGATTGCCGGCGGGTACCGAGAACATCACGCCGTCAGCGCCGCCGAAGTAGCTGAGCTGGAAATTCCCGGTGTAGGCGGGCAGGTCGATGATGCGCTTGAGGCTGGCCGGGGCGCTGCCGTCGGCGGCGACCTGCTGCGACAGTGATTGCAGCAACTGGATGCGGCTTTCCAGCCAGGTCTGGATGTTGCTGGTGGTCAGGCTGCCGAGTTCCTGCATCGAGGCTTCGGTGCTGCTGCTCAGGGCTTCGCGTTGTCGATAGTCGTTGAACAAAATGAAACAGGCGAACGCAACGGCCACCACGAGGGCGGCAGCCAACAAGATCTTGTGGCTGAATTTCATGTTTCTGGTCATCGAATGAACTACCGCGAAGGGGCTGGTCGAGAAAGGGCGGCAATTTGCCACACTCGGGGGCTTTGCGCTGCTCTTATTTCGACCGCCGCGCGCCAAAGATTAGGCGTCTTTGATGAAATGCGACGAAATGCTCAATAGCCGCACAAAGTGTCTGATTTACCGGTAAATGCCAGACGAGCGGAGCGATAAATAGCCCTTTCTGAAGGGAACCAGATGAGGGTTTTCTCTTCTAAGCTTCTGGTTGGCACCATGCCATCCCCCTTCCGCTCCAGGAGTTACTTCATGTCGCTGCGATCTATCGCCCTTCTGACTTTTTGCGTGCTGTTGGCCGCGTGCAGCAAGGTCAATCAGGAAAACTATTCCAAGCTTTCGGCCGGCATGGCCAAGGCCGAGGTTGAGACGCTGCTCGGCAAACCCACCGACTGTTCGGGTGCGCTCGGCATGTCCAGTTGCACCTGGGGCGATAAAAACAGCTTTATCAGCGTGCAGTACGCCGGTGACAAAGTGCTGATGTTTTCCGGCCAAGGCCTGAAGTAAACCGGGGCTATGCGCCCACGGGAGAAAAATAATGAAGCGGTTATTGTTCGTCCTTTTTGCCGGCCTGGTACTGGCCGGCTGCGCCACCCACGGTGAAGATCCGCTGGCGCCCAAGACGGCTCACAGTGTCAATCTCAAGCGTTATCAGGGCACCTGGTATGAACTGGCGCGCCTGCCGATGTACTTCCAGCGCAACTGCGCGCAGTCCGAAGCCCACTACTCGCTCAGACCCGACGGCAATGTCGATGTGCTCAATCGCTGCCTGACCTCCGACTGGCAGTGGGAAGAAGCCAAAGGCAAGGCTTATCCGCAGGTGCCGGGCAAGACCGACAAGTTGTGGGTCGAGTTCGATACCTGGTTCTCGCGCTTGATTCCGGGTGTGGCGAAAGGCGAATACTGGGTGTTGTACGTCAGCGACGACTACAAGACCGCCATCGTCGGCGACCCGAGTCGCAAGTACATGTGGTTGCTGTCGCGCACGCCAACGGTCAATGGCGTAGTGCGCGAGGAGTTGCTGAGCAAGGCGCGGCAGCAGGGTTACGACACTACGCGACTGATCTGGCGGGCGTCGGATCGGCAGATGGCGAAGACTTCGAACTAAAGGTCACCACAAATCAAATGTGGGAGCGGGCTTGCTCGCGAAGAGGGCGTGTCAGTCGACTGAAATATCGACTGATACACCGCTTTCGCGAGCAAGCCCGCTCCCACATTTTTGTTTTGTGTCAGCCTAAAAGTTCGCGCAGAACCTGGGTGAAGGCACGTGCGCTTTCCTCTTCGCCCGCGTGCCGTCCATCGCGCACCACCCACTGACCATTGACCAGCACATCGCGCACCTGGCGATCTCCGCCAGCGAACAGCCAGCGATTCAAAATCCCGTCACCACTGGCGGTCGCCAGATACGGATCATTGCCATCGAGCACGATCCAGTCCGCCCGCTTGCCGACTTGCAGCGCACCAATCGGCTGTCCCAAAGCCTGGGCGCCGCCGTCCAGCGCCGCGTCATACAGCGTGCGCCCAACCATCGGCTGATCCGCGCCATACAACCGGTTACGCCGCTGATCGCGCAGACGCTGGCCGTATTCCAGCCAGCGCAATTCCTCGACCACGCTGAGCGACACATGGCTGTCGGAACCGATGCCCATGCGCCCGCCCTGAGCGAGGAAATCCACCGCCGGGAAAATCCCGTCGCCCAGATTCGCTTCAGTGGTCAGGCACAGGCCGGCGATGGCGCGACTTTTGGCCATCAGCGTGACTTCTTCCGGGTTGGCGTGGGTCGCGTGAACCAGGCACCAGCGCTGATCGACCTCGGTGTTTTCGTAGAGCCATTGCAGCGGACGGCGACCGCTCCAGCTCAGGCAGTCGTCGACTTCCTTCTGCTGTTCGGCGATGTGAATGTGCACCGGGCACAGCTTGTCGCTGGCGGCCAGCACTTCGCTGATCTGCTGCGGGGTAACCGCGCGCAACGAGTGGAAGCACAGACCCAGCGACTGCGCTTTTTGCTGAGCCAGTAATGGCTGCAAGCGCGATTGCAGATTCAGGTAATTTTCGGTGCTGTTGATGAAGCGGCGCTGCCCATCATTGGGCGTCTGGCCGCCGAATCCGGAATGGCTGTAGAGCACCGGCAGCAGGGTCAGACCGATGCCGCTTTCGCTCGCTGCCTGACTGATGCGCAGTGCCAGTTCGGCCGGATCGGCATACGGCTGACCGTTATTGTCGTGGTGTACATAGTGGAATTCAGCAACCGAGGTGTAACCGGCCTTGAGCATTTCGATGTACAGCTGACGGGCGATCACGCCGAGCTGCTCCGGGCTGATTTTTCCGACGAGGCGATACATCAGGTCACGCCAGGTCCAGAAACTGTCGTTGGGATTACCGGCCACTTCCGCCAGCCCGGCCATCGCGCGCTGGAAGGCGTGGGAGTGCAGATTGGGCATGCCCGGCAGCAGCGGACCGCTCAGCCGTTCGGCGCCGTCTGCAGTGGAATCGGCCTGAATCCGGGTCAGCACGCCATCGGCGCTGACCTCAAGACGTACATTGTTGGCCCATCCGTTAGGCAGCAGCGCGCGTTCGGCAAAGAAAGCGGACATGGTTCAGCACCCCATCGTGTGTTATTTGTATATACATATACAGACGTTTGCCTGCCCGGTAAACTCCGGCAAGCTAGCAACCTTCATCCAATGAACAGGGATCAACCGTGCCGACTCCGCCTCCAGTCTCTCCGTTGGCCGCGAACCTGGGCGACAGTCCGGCGCCCTTGTACGCCCGCGTCAAACAGATGATCACCCAGCAGATCGACAGCGGTAACTGGCCACCGCACTACCGCGTGCCATCGGAAAGCGAACTGGTCAGCCAGCTCGGTTTCAGCCGCATGACCATCAACCGCGCGCTGCGTGAAATGACCGCCGACGGCCTGCTCGTGCGCATGCAAGGTGTAGGCACGTTTGTCGCTGAACCGAAGAGCCAGTCTGCGTTGTTCGAAGTGCACAACATCGCTGATGAAATTGCCTCCCGTGGCCATCGCCACACCTGTCAGGTGATCACCCTCGAAGAAGAGGCCGCCGGCTCCGAGCGCGCGCTGGCGCTGGACATGCGCGAAGGGCAGAAGGTCTTCCACTCGCTGATCGTGCATTACGAAAACGACATTCCTGTGCAAATCGAGGACCGCTTCGTCAACGCGCTGGTCGCCCCGGAATACCTCAAGCAGGATTTCACCCTGCAGACGCCTTACGCCTATCTCAATCAGGTCGCGCCACTGACCGAAGGCGAGCATGTGGTCGAAGCGATCCTCGCTGAGCCGTCCGAGTGCAAGCTGCTGCAGATCGAAAAAGGTGAGCCTTGCCTGCTGATCCGTCGCCGTACGTGGTCGGGGCGTCAGCCGGTGACCGCCGCGCGTTTGATTCACCCAGGTTCCCGTCATCGTCTGGAAGGACGCTTTCATAAATGAATGGTTTGAAGGTTTTACGCGCCGAGGGTTACCCGCGCATGCCGTGGAAAAACGGCGGCGGCAGCACCGAAGAGATTACCCGTGATGCGGGTGCCGGCCTCGATGGTTTCGGCTGGCGTCTGTCGATCGCCGACATTGCCGAGTCCGGTGGATTCTCGACTTTTGCTGGTTACCAGCGAGTGATTACGGTGCTGCAGGGCGATGGCATGACCCTGTGTGTCGACGGCGATGACACTCGCCCATTGTTACCGCTGGATCCGTTTGCGTTCAGCGGCGAAAGCCAGGTGTCCTGCACTTTGCTCGGTGGTGCGATCCGCGACTTCAACCTGATCTACGCGCCGCTGCGTTACAGCGCGCGGTTGCAGTGGCTGGAAGGCGAGCAGCGGTTTTTCAGCTCGGCGACGACGGTGCTGGTGTTCAGTGTCAGTGAGCTGCTGCAAGTGCAGGTTGCTGACAACACTGCGCAACTCGGCCGCCATGATTGCCTGCAACTGGACGGTAACACCGGGCTGGTTGAAGCGGCCGTCAATGCCGGGTGCTGCGTGATTGAGCTGACCGCGCGCTGATCCAACTCTGGTAACACTCCTGTGGTGAGGGGATTTATCCCCGATGGCGGCGCAGCAGACCTTTTGGGACCGCTACGCGCTCCATCGGGGATAAATCCCCTCACCACAATTGCATTTCAATTCCTGTTTCCCTCGGCGCACCAACTTGTTACCGAACGCCCCAGCGTGGCGCAAAACCACGGGTTCGTAACGATCCGCCGAATCCTCAATTCCTCCCCGCAAAAATTTTCATCCACGCCGTAACCCTTGTCTCAGGCGCTCTGCAGCCCTGTCCGCAATTTTTCTTGAGCGCCCCTCCAGCAAGTTGGCCGCTTGATTGCATATGCTTGTATGTACAAGTAAAGACGTATGCGTATAAGTCCGCAGCGTCCACTGATTCGCTTGTCGCGCATTGAGGCGCGCAGGCTGCTTGCCCACTGCCAGGGTTGGTTTGAATTGATCGCTGAGGAGTCTTTTTCGTGACTGACAATAAGCCTACAACTGCCGTTTATACAAAGAGACGTGACGTCGAAATCCGTGCATCGCGCGGCAACAAGCTGACCGCCAAGAGCTGGCTGACCGAAGCGCCGCTGCGCATGCTGATGAACAACCTTGACCCGGAAGTGGCCGAGAACCCGAAAGAGCTGGTGGTCTACGGTGGCATCGGTCGCGCGGCGCGTAATTGGGAGTGCTACGACAAGATCGTCGAAAGCCTGACCAATCTGAACGACGATGAAACCCTGCTGGTGCAGTCGGGCAAACCGGTCGGCGTGTTCAAGACTCACAGCAACGCCCCGCGCGTACTGATCGCCAACTCCAACCTGGTGCCGCACTGGGCGAGCTGGGAACACTTCAACGAGCTCGACGCCAAAGGCCTGGCCATGTACGGCCAGATGACCGCCGGCAGCTGGATCTACATCGGCAGCCAAGGCATCGTTCAGGGTACCTACGAAACCTTCGTCGAAGCTGGTCGCCAGCACTACAACGACAACCTCAAGGGCAAGTGGGTGCTGACCGCAGGCCTCGGCGGCATGGGCGGCGCTCAGCCACTGGCGGCCACCCTGGCCGGTGCCTGCTCGCTGAATATCGAATGCCAGCAGGTGAGCATCGATTTCCGCTTGAAAAGCCGCTACGTCGACGAGCAGGCCAAAGATCTCGATGACGCCCTGGCGCGCATCGCCAAATACACCGCCGAAGGCAAGGCGATCTCCATCGCCCTGCTGGGCAACGCGGCAGAAATTCTGCCGGAACTGGTCAAGCGTGGCGTGCGCCCGGACATGGTCACCGACCAGACCAGCGCCCACGACCCACTCAACGGCTACCTGCCGGCGGGCTGGACCTGGGACGAATACCGCGCCCGCGCCAAGACCGAGCCGGCCGCTGTGATCAAGGCCGCCAAGCAGTCGATGGCCGTCCACGTCAAAGCGATGCTGGACTTCCAGAAACAAGGCATTCCGACCTTCGACTACGGCAACAACATCCGTCAGATGGCGCAAGAAGAAGGCGTGGAAAACGCGTTCGACTTCCCGGGCTTTGTACCGGCCTACATCCGCCCACTGTTCTGCCGTGGCATCGGCCCGTTCCGCTGGGCGGCGCTGTCGGGTGACCCGCAGGACATCTACAAGACCGACGCCAAAGTCAAAGAACTGATCCCGGACGACGCGCACCTGCACAACTGGCTGGACATGGCCCGCGAGCGCATCAGCTTCCAGGGTCTGCCGGCACGTATCTGCTGGGTCGGTCTGGGCCTGCGCGCCAAGCTCGGTCTGGCGTTCAACGAAATGGTGCGCAGCGGCGAGCTGTCGGCACCGATCGTGATCGGTCGCGACCACCTCGACTCCGGCTCCGTTGCCAGCCCGAACCGCGAAACCGAATCGATGCAGGACGGTTCCGACGCCGTGTCCGACTGGCCACTGCTCAACGCCCTGCTGAACACCGCGAGCGGCGCGACCTGGGTTTCCCTGCACCACGGCGGTGGTGTGGGCATGGGCTTCTCACAGCACTCGGGCATGGTGATTGTCTGCGACGGCACTGACGAAGCCGCCGAGCGTATTGCGCGCGTGCTGCACAACGACCCGGCCACCGGTGTCATGCGTCACGCCGATGCCGGTTACCAGATCGCCATCGACTGCGCCAAGGAGCAGGGGCTGAACCTGCCGATGATTACCGGCGGCAAGTAACACGCTTTGGCTTTATGTGGGAGCGAGCTTGCTCGCGAAAGCAATCTGTCAGCCAGCACAGATGTTGAATGTGCTGGCCAATTCGCGAGCAAGCTCGCTCCCACAGAAAAGCAGCCCTACCGAAGCTCAGTGAACAATTAAAACAATCCACAGAGGTTGAATCATGGCTGTAACCCCCGATCGTGCAGGCAACAAACCGTTGATCGAAAGGCGTTCGATCGACTACATCCCGGAAGCGGAAAGACACGGTCGTCTGTTGAGCCAGTTCACCCTGTGGATGGGTGCGAATCTGCAAATCACTGCGATTGTCACCGGGGCCCTGGCCGTGGTGCTGGGCGGTGATGTGTTCTGGTCGTTGATCGGTCTGTTGATCGGTCAACTGCTGGGCGGTGGCGTGATGGCGCTGCATGCGGCGCAAGGGCCGAAACTGGGCCTGCCGCAGATGATTTCCAGCCGCGTGCAATTCGGCGTCTACGGCGCGGCGATCCCGATCGTGCTGGTGTGCCTGATGTACCTGGGCTTCACCGCCACCGGTACGGTGCTTTCCGGCCAGGCGCTGGGCCAGTTGTTTGGCGTCAGCGACACCGTCGGCATCCTGCTGTTCGCCAGTGTCATCGTAGTGGTCACGGTGCTTGGCTATCGGGTGATCCACTGGATCGGCCGGGTTGCCAGTGTCATCGGCGTGATTGCTTTTGTGTATCTGTTCAGTCGTCTGCTGAGTCAGGTGGATGTGGGCGCACTGTTGCAGATCCGTCACTTCAGCTGGAGCAGCTTCCTGCTGGCGGTGTCGCTCGCGGCCTCCTGGCAGATCGCGTTCGGCCCTTATGTGGCTGACTATTCGCGTTACCTGCCGAGCAAGGTTTCCTCGGTGAAAACCTTCTTTGCCGCTGGCGCCGGTTCGGTCATCGGCGCGCAGGTGGCGATGGTCCTCGGCGTGTTCGCGGCAGCTTCGGCCAACGGCCAGTTTGCCGGTCACGAAGTGGCCTACATCGTCGGACTGGGCGGCACTGGTGCCACGGCGGCGCTGCTGTACTTCAGCATCGCGTTCGGCAAGGTGACCATCTCGACGCTGAACTCCTACGGCAGCTTCATGTGCATCGCCACCATCATCAGTGGTTTCAAAGGGCACCTGACCGTTACGCGTATGCAGCGTCTGGTGTTCGTGCTGGTGATCGTCGGCGCGGCAACCCTGATCGCCTTGCTCGGTCAGCACTCGTTCCTCGGTGCGTTCAAGTCGTTCATCCTGTTTCTGCTGGCGTTCTTCACGCCATGGAGCGCGATCAACCTGGTCGACTACTACTGCATCACCCGCGAGCGCTACGACGTGCCGGCGCTGGCCGATCCGAACGGTCGCTACGGGCGCTGGAACCTGCTCGGGATCAGCGTCTATGTGTTCGGCGTGCTGGTGCAACTGCCGTTCATCTCCACCAAGTTCTACACCGGCCCGCTGGTGGCCGCCCTCGGTGATGTGGATATCTCCTGGATCATCGGTCTGGTGCTGCCTGCTGCCCTCTATTACGTGTGCGCAAAAAAATGGCACGGCTCGGTGCCTGATCAACTGATTCTGCCGGTCGAGCAGAACAGCGTTGTACCACCTGAAAAAAGTGGGGCCGGGCGCGCTGCGGCGCAGGCCTGATTGGACGTGGACAGGGCTGGATGCCTCTTGACTGCCGTAAGCCAATTCATGATTAGGAGCGTCGCAACAATGAAATCGAACAAGACCCTGCTCACCACACTGTTGTCCATGGGCCTGCTGGCCAGTGCCGGTGCCACTCAGGCAGCCGGTTGGTGCGAGTCCGGTAAACCGGTGAAATTCGCCGGTCTGAACTGGGAAAGCGGCATGCTGCTGACCAACGTGCTGCAAGTGGTGCTGGAGAAAGGTTACGACTGCAAGACCGACAGCCTGCCGGGCAACTCCATCACCATGGAGAACGCCCTGAGCAGCAACGACATTCAAGTGTTCGCCGAAGAATGGGTCGGCCGCAGCGAAGTCTGGAACAAGGCCGAGAAGGCCGGCAAGGTCGTCGGTGTCGGCGCCCCGATCGTCGGCGCAATCGAAGGCTGGTACGTGCCGCGCTACGTGATCGAAGGCGACGCCAAACGCAAGATCGAGGCAAAAGCCCCGGACCTGAAAAACATCGCCGACCTGGGCAAGTACGCGGCTGTTTTCAAAGACGCCGAAGAGCCGTCCAAGGGCCGTTTCTATAACTGCCCGGCGGGCTGGACCTGCGAGCTGGACAACAGCGAAATGCTCAAGAGCTATGGTCTGGAAAACAGCTACACCAACTTCCGCCCGGGCACAGGACCTGCGCTGGATGCGGCGGTGCTGTCGAGCTACAAGCGTGGCGAGCCGATCCTGTTTTATTACTGGTCGCCAACCCCGCTGATGGGCCAGATCGACGCGGTCAAACTCGAAGAAAAACCGGGCGTCGACAAGAGCGTGAGTATCAAGGTCGGCCTGTCGAAAACCTTCCACGAGCAGGCGCCAGAACTGGTGGCCGTGCTGGAAAAGGTCAACCTGCCGATCGACCTGCTGAACCAGAACCTGGGACGCATGGCGAAGGAACGTATCGAGTCGCCAAAACTGGCGAAAATCTTCCTCAAGGAACATCCTGAGGTCTGGCACGCGTGGGTCAGTGACGACGCAGCCAAGAAAATCGACGCGGCGCTGTAGGTCGATACCTCCCGGTCAACCGTGAGGCTGGCCGGGAGATATGCCGTAAATCGCTTGATTGAGATTTCTGATTGAGAGCCGCTTATGTTTCCCGAAAGCTTTACCTTTTCCATCGCCGACTGGGTCAACGGTTGGGTCGATTCGCTGGTCACCAACTACGGTGATGTGTTCCGCCACATCTCGGACACCCTGCTGTGGGCCATCGTCAACCTCGAAGGCCTGCTGCGTGCGGCGCCGTGGTGGTTGATGCTGGCGATCGTCGGCGTGGTCGCCTGGCACGCCACGCGCAAAGTGCTGACCACCGCTGTCATCGTCGGTCTGCTGTTCCTCGTCGGTGCTGTCGGCCTGTGGGACAAACTCATGCAGACCCTGGCGCTGATGATGGTCGCGACGATCATTTCGGTGCTGATCGGCATTCCGCTGGGGATTCTCTCGGCGCGCAGCAATCGCTTGCGTTCGGTGCTGATGCCGCTGCTCGACATCATGCAGACCATGCCCAGCTTCGTGTACCTGATTCCGGTGCTGATGCTGTTCGGTCTGGGCAAGGTCCCGGCGATTTTCGCCACGGTGATCTACGCCGCGCCGCCGCTGATTCGCCTGACCGATCTGGGCATCCGCCAGGTCGACGGTGAAGTGATGGAAGCGATCAACGCTTTCGGTGCCAACCGCTGGCAGCAACTGTTCGGCGTGCAACTGCCGCTGGCTTTGCCAAGCATCATGGCCGGGATCAACCAGACCACGATGATGGCCCTGTCGATGGTGGTGATCGCCTCGATGATCGGCGCCCGTGGCCTGGGTGAAGATGTGCTGGTGGGGATTCAGACCCTCAACGTCGGACGCGGCCTCGAAGCCGGTCTGGCGATCGTGATTCTCGCGGTGGTCATCGACCGTATTACTCAGGCGTACGGTCGGCCACGGCATGAGGTGAGCAAATGAACAACGCAACCGTGAGCAAGATCGAAGTCAAAAACGTCTTCAAGATTTTCGGCAACCGCGCCAAGGACGCACTGACGATGGTCGGCCAGGGCAAGACCAAGGATCAGGTGCTGAACGAAACCGGTTGCGTGGTCGGGGTCAACGACCTGTCGCTGAGCATCGGCACCGGTGAGATCTTCGTGATCATGGGCCTGTCCGGCTCCGGCAAATCGACCCTGGTGCGCCACTTCAATCGCCTGATCGACCCCACCAGCGGCGCGATCCTGGTCGACGGCGTGGACATCCTGCAATACGACATGGAAGCGCTGCGCGAATTTCGCCGGCACAAGATCAGCATGGTGTTCCAGAGCTTCGGCCTGCTGCCGCACAAGACCGTGATCGAGAACGTCGCCTACGGCCTGAAAGTGCGCGGCGAGAGCAAGCAACTGTGCGCTGAGCGCGCGTTGCACTGGATCAACACCGTGGGCCTCAAAGGCTACGAAAACAAATACCCGCACCAGCTCTCCGGCGGCATGCGTCAGCGCGTGGGCCTGGCCCGCGCCTTGGCGGCGGACACTGACATCATTCTGATGGACGAAGCGTTCAGTGCGCTGGACCCGCTGATCCGCGCCGAGATGCAGGACCAGTTGCTGGAGCTGCAAAAGACTCTGCACAAGACCATCGTCTTCATCACTCACGACCTCGACGAGGCCGTGCGCATTGGCAACCGCATCGCGATTCTCAAGGACGGCCGCCTGATCCAAGTCGGCACGCCAAGAGAGATCCTGCATTCGCCGGCAGACGAGTATGTTGACCGGTTCGTGCAGCGGCGGGCGGCAGTAGTCTGAAATGGATTGCCTTTGTGGCGAGGGGATTTATCCCCGATGGGTGGCGAAGGCGCCCCCAAACATTGCATGCGGTGCACCTGAAACATCCTGGCTGCAGGTTTTGGGGCTGTTGCGCAGCCCATCGGGGATAAATCCCCTCACCACAGGTTTTGTATCAAAGAATTGGTATGAGGTTTTAGATGTCCCAGGCTGAAAAAATCATCATCACCGGCAACCCCCTGCGTTGGCAGGACGTGGTCGCCGTCGCCCGTCACGGCGCGCAACTGGAGTTATCGAGCGAGACCTGGGCGCGCATCGAAAACGCTCAGGGCATCGTCCAGCGCATCGTCGAAAGCGGCGAGCGTGCCTATGGCGTCAACACCGGTCTGGGTGGTCTGTCCAACGTTTCGCTGAAGGACGAACAACTCAGCCAGCTCTCGCGCAACACCTTGCTCAGCCACGCCTGTGGCGTCGGCCCGGTGCTGTCTGATGAGCAGACTCGCGCGATCCTCTGCGCCGCAATCCACAACTACAGCCACGGCAAATCCGGCATTCATCGCCGTGTGGTCGAAGCGCTGCTGGCGCTGCTCAATCGCGGGATCACCCCGCAGGTTCCGTCGCAAGGTTCGGTGGGTTACCTGACGCACATGGCGCACATCGGCATCGCGCTGCTGGGCGTGGGCAATGTCAGCTATCGCGGGCAGATTATCTCGGCGCAACAGGCGCTGGCCGAAGAAGGCCTGCAACCGGTGCAACTCGGCGCGAAAGACGGTTTGTGCCTGGTCAACGGTACGCCGTGCATGACCGGCCTCAGCTGCCTGGCGATTGCCGACGCGACGCGTCTGGTGCAATGGGCCGATGTGATCGGCGCCATGAGTTTCGAAGCGCAGCGTGGGCAGATCGCCGCGTTTGACGCCGAGATCATCGCGCTCAAGCCGCACCCCGGCATGCAGCAGGTCGGTAGCAACCTGCGCGCCTTGCTCGATGGCAGTGAAGTGATCGCGACGAGCAAAGGCGTTCGCACTCAGGATGCGCTGAGCATCCGTTCGATCCCGCAGGTGCACGGCGCGGCGCGTGATCAACTGGAACACGCGATCAAACAAGTCGAAGCCGAACTCAACGGTTGCACCGATAACCCGTTGCTGCTGGGCACGCCGGACAACTTCCGGGTGATGTCGCAGGCCAACCCGCACGGCCAGTCAGTGGCGATGGCAGCGGATCTGCTGGCGATTGCCATGGCTGAAATCGGCTCGATTGCCGAGCGCCGCCTCGATCGTCTGGTCAACCCGTACGTCAGCGGTCTGCCGGCATTTCTGGTGGCCAACCCGGGGGTGAACTCCGGGATGATGATCGTGCAATACGTCGCCGCTTCGCTATGTGCCGAGAACCGCCAGCTGGCGCAACCGGCAGTGCTCGACAACTACGTCACCTCGGGCCTGCAGGAAGACCACCTGAGCATGGGCACCAGCGCTGCACTGAAGCTGCACCGCGCCCTGGAAAACTGCACGCAGATTCTCGCCATCGAGTACCTGCTGGCGGCGCAGGCCTTTGAATTCCTCAAGGAGCAGCGCTTTGGCGCGGGCACTGATCGGGCGTGGCGGCTGCTGCGTGAAACCGTCCCGGCCTACGATCAGGATCGCTGGCTGGCGCCGGATATCGCCGCCGCCGCCAGCGTGCTGAAAAACCCGAATGCGCTGCACAACGTATTACCGAATCTGCACTGACAACTACCCATACCAGCGTGCCAAGGCGCGGATCGTCCACAAGACGGGAAGCGACGGATAACGGAATGCTCCGGAGCGACTGGTAGTTAATAACAATGTTCAAAAGGAGCATTTTAATGACTGCGCTGAACCTGATTCCCGGCCAACTGAGCCTGGCCCAATTGCGTGACGTCTATCAGCAACCGGTCAAGTTGACCCTCGACAACAGCGCTGCGGCGCAGATCGAGGCCAGCGTCGCTTGCGTCGAGCAGATCCTCGCCGAGAACCGCACTGCATACGGCATCAACACCGGCTTCGGCCTGCTAGCGTCGACCCGCATCGCCAGCGAAGATCTGGAAAACCTGCAGCGTTCGCTGGTGCTGTCGCACGCCGCCGGTGTCGGCCAGCCGATCAGCGATGAGCTGGTGCGCCTGATCATGGTGCTCAAGGTCAACAGCCTAAGCCGTGGTTTCTCCGGCATCCGTCGCGTGGTGATCGACGCACTGATCGCGCTGATCAACGCCGAGGTTTATCCGCATATTCCGCTCAAGGGTTCGGTGGGTGCATCCGGTGACCTCGCGCCATTGGCGCACATGTCGCTGGTGCTGCTGGGCGAAGGCAAGGCGCGCTACAAGGGCGAGTGGATGGAAGCCACCGAAGCGCTGAAAGTCGCCGGTCTGACCCCGCTGACCCTGGCGGCGAAAGAGGGTCTGGCGCTGCTCAACGGCACTCAGGTGTCCACGGCGTTTGCGCTGCGCGGTCTGTTTGAAGGTGAAGACCTGTTTGCCGGTGCGCTGGCAATCGGCGGTCTGACGGTGGAAGCGGTACTCGGTTCGCGCTCGCCGTTCGATGCACGTATTCACGCCGCTCGCGGTCAGAAAGGTCAGATCGATGCTGCAGCCGCATATCGCGATCTGCTCGGCGGGCGCAGCGAAGTGTCCGATTCGCACCAGAACTGCGAAAAGGTTCAGGACCCGTACTCCTTGCGTTGCCAGCCACAAGTCATGGGCGCCTGCCTTACCCAGTTCCGTCAGGCCGCCGACGTGCTGGTGGTTGAAGCCAACGCCGTCTCCGACAACCCGTTGGTATTCGCCGCTGAAGGCGATGTGATTTCCGGTGGCAACTTCCACGCCGAGCCGGTGGCCATGGCCGCCGACAACATGGCCCTGGCCATCGCTGAAATCGGCTCGCTGAGCGAACGCCGTATCTCGTTGATGATGGACAAGCACATGTCGCAACTGCCGCCGTTCCTGGTGGCCAATGGCGGGGTCAACTCCGGCTTCATGATCGCTCAGGTCACCGCCGCAGCACTGGCCAGCGAGAACAAGGCGCTGTCCCATCCGCATTCGGTCGACAGCCTGCCGACCTCGGCCAACCAGGAAGACCACGTGTCGATGGCGCCGGCCGCTGGCAAGCGCCTGTGGGAAATGGCCGAGAACACCCGCGGCATTCTCGCGGTGGAATGGCTGGCGGCGGTGCAGGGGCTGGACCTGCGCAACGGTCTGAAGACCTCGGCCAAACTGGAACAGGCGCGGGCGATTCTGCGCCGCGAAGTACCGTTCTATGAGAAGGACCGCTTCTTTGCACCGGACATCAATGCGGCGACCGAGTTGTTGGCTTCGCGCTGCTTGAGCGAATTGGTTCCGGCGAAATTGCTGCCTAGTTTGTAAGTGTTTTTCAGGGGGAGTTTTGTTGTTGCTGAAATCGATCCCCCTCACCCCAGCCCTCTCCCCCAAGGGGGAGAAGGGGAAGGGAGCCAATCTTCATTGTTTTCAGAGCCGGAGTTCGGCTCAAGATTCTCAGGTCGATGTATTTCGACAGAACAACCCGGTCAGTCCCCTCTCCCTCCGGGAGAGGGCTAGGGTGAGGGGCTTTTGAAGGCTCCCCACCAAACCAATTCCAACGGAGGCCAACAGTGAAAACCCTCTGGCAACACTGCCACGTCGCAACCATGGCGCAGGGCGTCTACTCGATCATCGAGGATGCGGCCATCGTGACGTCCGGTGCGCACATCGAGTGGATCGGTCCGCGCAATCTGCTGCCGTCCGGCGAATACCCGGCGGTCAACGATCTGCAAGGCGCGTGGGTGACCCCCGGCCTGATCGACTGCCACACCCACACGGTGTTCGGCGGCAACCGCAGCGGTGAATTCGAAAAGCGTCTGCAAGGCGTCAGCTATGCCGAGAT
This sequence comes from Pseudomonas sp. PS01299, assembly GCF_029960145.1. Lineage (NCBI taxonomy): Bacteria > Pseudomonadati > Pseudomonadota > Gammaproteobacteria > Pseudomonadales > Pseudomonadaceae > Pseudomonas > Pseudomonas sp. PS01299. The sequence goes on from NZ_JASCPO010000075.1 coordinate 24,267, forward strand.
CGCGGCGCAGGGCGGCGGCATTGCCAGCACCGTGCGCGCCACCCGTGAAGCAACTGAAGACCAGCTGTTCGCCAGCGCCGCCAAGCGTCTGAAAAGCCTGATGCGCGACGGCGTGACCACGGTCGAGATGAAGTCCGGCTACGGTCTGGACCTGGCCAGCGAACGCAAGATCCTGCGGGTCATCCGTCGCCTGGCCAAGGAGCTGCCGATCAGCGTGCGCAGTACCTGTCTGGCCGCCCACGCGCTGCCGCCGGAGTACAAGGATCGCGCTGACGACTACATCGAGCACATCTGCGCCGAGATGCTCCCGGCATTGGCCGCCGAAGGGCTGGTCGATGCGGTGGATGCGTTCTGCGAGTACCTGGCGTTCTCGCCGGAGCAGGTCGAGCGGGTGTTCATCACCGCACAGAAACTCGGCCTGCCGGTGAAGCTGCATGCCGAGCAATTGTCATCGCTGCATGGCTCCAGTCTGGCGGCGCGGTATCACGCGTTGTCTGCCGACCATCTGGAGTTCATGGACGAAGACGACGCCATCGCCATGGCCAAATCCGACACCGTCGCCGTGCTGCTGCCGGGGGCGTTCTACTTCCTGCGCGAAACCCAGCTGCCGCCGATGGACGCCCTGCGCAAGCACAAGGTCAAGATCGCCATCGCCAGTGACCTCAACCCCGGCACCTCGCCGGCGCTGTCGTTGCGCCTGATGCTGAACATGGCTTGCACCTGCTTCCGCATGACCCCGGAAGAAGCCCTGGCCGGCGCGACCATTCATGCCGCACAAGCGTTGGGGATGGCTGACACCCACGGTTCGCTGGAAGTCGGCAAGGTCGCGGATTTCGTCGCCTGGCACATCGATCGTCCGGCGGATCTGGCCTATTGGCTCGGTGGTGATCTGGACAAACGCGTCGTGCGTCACGGCGTCGAATCAAGTCTGTAGGAGAGCGGTTGTGGATAAGGTTCTGAGTTTCAAACAAGGTCGCGTACCGCTGCTGATCAGCATGCCGCATGCCGGTGTGCGCCTGACGCCAGCGGTCGAAGCCGGGCTGATCGCGGACGCGAAAAGCCTGCCGGACACCGACTGGCACATTCCGCAGCTCTATGACTTTGCCGAGGAACTGGGCGCCAGCACGTTGGCCGCCGAATACTCGCGGTTTGTCATCGACCTTAACCGTCCGTCCGATGACAAGCCGTTGTATGCCGGCGCCACCACCGGGCTGTACCCGGCGACGCTGTTCGATGGAATTCCGTTGTTCCGCGAAGGGCACGAGCCCTCGAAATCAGAGCGCGCGACCTACCTGGAACAGGTCTGGACGCCGTATCACCGCACCCTGCAACAAGAGCTGGCGCGGTTGAAGGCCGAGTTCGGCTATGCGCTGCTGTTCGACGCGCACTCGATCCGCTCGATCATCCCGCACCTGTTCGACGGCAAACTGCCGGATTTCAACCTTGGCACCTTCAACGGCGCCAGTTGCGATCCACAGCTTGCTGGACAGCTCGAAGCCATTTGCGCCCGTCACGATCATTACAGCCACGTGCTCAACGGACGCTTCAAGGGCGGCCACATTACCCGCCATTACGGCAACCCCGCCGAGAACATCCACGCCGTGCAACTGGAGTTGTGCCAGAGCACCTACATGGAAGAGTTCGAACCGTTCCGCTACCGCGCCGATCTGGCAGAGCCGACGCGGGTGGTGCTCAAGGAGTTGCTGCAGGGCCTGCTGGCCTGGGCAAAGTCGCACTACACCGCATAACCCACTGTGGGAGCGGGCTTGCTCGCGAAGGCGGCGCATCAGGCAACATATGCGTTGAATGACACAGCGCTTTCGCAAGCAAGCCC